>NZ_JACEGK010000238.1:0-11446 GCF_056859195.1 Streptomyces sp. NH27 | reverse complement strand
CTGCCCGCCCTCGCCCCCTCCGTCGCGGCGGCCGGGGTGATGTTCTTCCTGTTCACCTTCACCTCCTTCGGCGTGAACCAGATCCTCGGCGGCCCCTCCCGCGCCACCCTGGAGGTCGAGATCTACCGGGAGACCGCCGAGGTCTTCGACCTGCCCACCGCGGCCGTGCTCACCCTGCTCCAACTCGTCGCGGTCGGCGCGATCCTGGCCGTGCACGCGTGGACGGCCCGCCGCCGCGAGTCCGCGCTGCGCCTGGTCGACCCGGCCGGCACCGCGCACCGGCCGCGCGGCGCGGGCGAACGTACGCTGCTCGGTGCCGTCCTCGCGTCGATAGCGCTGCTGATCCTGCTGCCGCTCGGCGTGCTCGCCGCCCGCTCCTTCGACGGCCCGAACGGCTACGGCTTCACCTTCTACCGTGCGCTCGGCTCCACCAGCGCCGACGGGACCTTCCTCGTCTCACCGCTGCACACGGTCTGGAACTCCGTGCGCTACGCGGCCGCCGCCACCGTGATCGCCTTGGTGATCGGCGGGCTGGCCGCGGCCGCCCTCACCCGCCGTACCGGTCGGTTGATGCGCGGCTTCGACGGACTGCTGATGCTGCCGCTGGGCACCTCCGCGGTCACCGTCGGCTTCGGCTTCCTGATCACCCTGGACAAGCCGCCGCTCGACCTGCGCGACTCCTGGCTGCTGGTGCCGCTGGCACAGGCGCTGGTCGGCGCGCCGTTCGTGGTGCGGGTGATGTTGCCGGTGCTGCGGGCGGTCGACGAGCGGCTGCGGGAGGCCGCCGCGGTGCTCGGCGCGTCCCCGCTACGGGTGTGGCGCGAGGTCGAACTGCCGCTGGTCGGGCGGGCGCTGGGCATCGCGGCCGGGTTCGCGTTCGCCGTGTCGCTCGGCGAGTTCGGCGCGACGGTCTTCATCGCGCGCCCCGACAGCCCCACCCTGCCGGTGGCCGTCGCCCGGCTGCTCGGCCGGGCCGGCGAGATGAACTACGGCCAGGCGATGGCCCTGAGCACCATCCTCATGGTGGTCTGCGCGGCCAGCCTGCTGATCCTGGAGTACCCGCTGTCCGGGCGTACGGCGCCGGGCCGCAAGGGCGCGCGGCCCGACGCGCGTGCGGATGCCCCGGCTCCGGCCGTGGCCCCGGCTGCGGTTCCGGCTCCGCAGGCGGCCGTGTCCAGCACGGTGCCCAAGACCCCCGCCGCCCAAGCCCGTTCGGAGAGTCCCCGATGACCGATGCCCTGCTGCGCCTGGAGGGCGCCACCGTACGGTTCGGGGCGCGCGCCGCACTGGACGCCGTGCACCTGGACGCCGCCGCGCACGAGATCGTCTGCGTGCTCGGGCCCAGCGGCAGCGGCAAGTCCACGCTGCTGCGCGCGGTCGCCGGGCTCCAGTCGCTCGACGGCGGCCGGGTGCTGCTGGACGGCGCCGACCAGACGGGTGTGCCCGCGCACCGCCGCGGGGTCGGGCTGATGTTCCAGGACCACCAGCTCTTCCCGCAGCGCGATGTCGGCGGGAACGTGGCGTTCGGGCCGCGGATGCACAAGATGCCGCGCGACGTCCGGGACCGGCGCACCGCCGAACTCCTCGACCTGGTGGGCCTGCCCGGTGCCGCCGCCCGCCCGGTTGCCACGCTCTCCGGCGGCGAGCAGCAGCGGGTCGCCCTGGCGCGTGCGCTCGCGCCCGAGCCGCGGCTGCTGATGCTCGACGAGCCGCTGGGTCAGCTCGACCGCTCGCTGCGCGAACGGCTCGTCATCGAACTGCGCCGGTTGTTCGGGCAGTTGGGCACCACCGTGCTTGCCGTCACCCATGACCAGGGTGAGGCGTTCGCGCTCGCCGACCGGGTCGTGGTGATGCGGGACGGGCGGATCGAGCGCAGCGGCACCCCACTTGAGGTGTGGCAGCGGCCAGGCTCCGAGTTCGTGGCCCGCTTCCTCGGGTTCGACAACATCACCGGGGCCACGGTCGGCGGCGCCGTCGCCGTCACCGCCTGGGGCAGGCTGCCGGTGCCGGACGGGACTCCCGACGGCGAGCACCTCATCCTCGTCCGGCCTTCCGGGGTGCGGCTCGGTCCGCCCGACGGCGCCGGGCTGCGCTGCGAAGTGGTCTCGCGGACCTTCCGGGGCGGCCACGTCGGCGTAGTGCTCCGGCCCGAGCGCGGCCCCGCCCTCGAAGCGGAGTGCGCGTTGCGCGAGGCTCCGGAAATCGGGGCTCCGGTGGGTGCCTCGTTCGCGGCCGAGGACGTCGTCGTGCTCAGCCCTGCGTGAGGCTCGGCCGGTCCGCCCGTTCTGCCCGGTTCCGTCGGTTCCCGGACCGTCCGCCGGTCATGGGCTGGTCGCGCGGTGCCCCCTGGCTTCGCCGGGAGGTGTCCCCACCCCCAGAGCTTGCGCCTACGCGGAACCCAGACGCTCCAGGGCCGCGGGGACATCGTCCACGCTGTCCACGAGGGCGATCCGTCCACCCATGGAACGACCTTCCGCCAGCGCCTGGAGCAGCGGCCAGGCCGGCACCTCGGCAGTCCAGTGCGCATGGTTCACCAGAACCATCGGGGCGGGCTCGCCGTGCGAACCGTAGTAGTTCGCGGTGGCGGCGTCGAAGATCTCCTGGACGGTGCCGGCGGCGCCCGGGAGGAAGACCGCGCCGGCCGAGCAGCGGGAGAGCAGGCCGTCCTCACGTGTGGCGTTCGCGAAGAACTTCGCGATGTGCGCGGCGAACGCGTTGGGCGGCTCGTGACCGTAGAACCAGGTCGGCAGGCCGTAGGAGGGCCCGCCGTCCGGCCAGCGTTCGCGTACCTCGAAGGCCGTCGACGCCCAGGCGTCGATGGACGGGGCGAAGGACGGCGTGCCGGCCAGCACGTCGAGCGCCTTGCCGAGCATGACGTCGTCGTACGCGGCCGCGTATGCCCCGAAGTTGGCCGCCTCCATCGCGCCGGGCCCGCCACCGGTCGCCACCGTCAGCCCGGAGGTCGCCAGCGATCGGCCCAGCCGCGCGGCGCCCGCGTACGCTTCCGTGCCGCGCTCCATCGCGTGCCCGCCCAACACCCCCACGACCCGCGCGCCGCCGAGCCGTTCGTCCAGCGCGTCGGAGACCGCGTCGTCGTGGATGGACCGCAGCATCGAGGCGAAGACGTCGCGCTCCGCCGAGGTCCGCAGCCACCACTCGTACGTCAGCGCGTCCGGCGTCGCGCCGTACCCGCCCTCGGCCAGGTCCGCGTAGAGCTCCTCGGGCCGGTACGGCGCCGCGCGGTAGGGGTCGAACGGCAGGCCGGGCACCGGCGGGAAGAGCAGCGCGCCGCCGGCCCGTACGTGGGCCAGGGCCTGCGGTTCCATCGGGCAGCCGAGGAACACCGCCTCCGATGTGTCGGTCACCAGCAGCGCGAACGTCCGCGCGGTGAGGTCCACCGCCCGCACCCGGCAGTTCGCGAACGACCCGCCGAGCGCGACCGAGTCGAACTCCTCCAGCGTCTCCACCTCGCGGGCCCGGCGGGCGACCTCCGGCGTGGCGTCCGAGGGCGCCTTCGGCGGCTCCGGCGGGCGGCGGGGACCGCGCGTCGGGCGGGGCAGCCGCGGATGGGGCGGATAGGACGAATCGGGCGGAGTAGGCGCTGGCACGGCAGCACGATAGCGCGCTCAGGTGTGCGCCGGGCCGTGGCGAAGGAGGACCAAGGAGGACCTCGGCGTAGCGCTGTTGACGCGGCGCCGCGCGCGGATGACCGCACGCGGCGCCGTATGACGTGCCCGGCGACCCCGGGACCCGGGGCTACGGCGTCGGGGACAGCGCCGCGACCAGCAGCGTCGGCACCAGGAAGGTGACCACCAGGACGCCCGTGCGCACGGTCGCCGACGCGCGCAGCACCGTGGCGGGCACCGCCAGCTCGCGCAGCGCGGCGGCGGCGGGGGCACGCGCCGTACGGGACTCCATGGCGGCGACCGCGGTCGAGGCCAGCACGCACATGCAGATCAGCGCCGCCGCGAACGTGGTCACCGGGCCCGGTGTCCGGCCGTTGTGCTGGTGCAGGCCGTAGCCGGACAGAGCCACCGCCGCGGTCGCCGAGAGCAGACCGAGCGGACGGCCGAGCCGCCGGGCCTCGTGCTGGAGGCCGCGGCCGGACAGCAGTCGCAGCCCGCCCGGCCGGTACGCGGCGAGCAACCGCCCGCAGCCGTAGACCAGCCCCGGTCCCGCGAGGACCAGGCCCGCGGCGGTCAGCACCCAGCCGCCGACCGCGGCCGGTGCCATCGAGCCGAGCCCGCTGGGCAGCGGGAAGGTGTGCCCGTCGGGCGCCGTCACCTCGATCGCCAGACCGATGGCGACCAGCGCGACCCCCCACGGCAGCCCGCCCGGCATGTCCTCGGCCGGCTTGTGCTCGGCCCGCAGCCGCGCCGCGCTCGCGACACCGGCCGTCAGCGGGACCAGCGCGAGCAACGTCACCGCTCCGGCCGGCGGCAGGCTGCGGTCCGCCGCGAGCAGCCCGGGCCCGACGCCGTGGTACGGCACGCCCGTCACATCACCGCGCAGTTGGAGGAAGGCGAGCAGGGCCAGCACGCTGCCGAACGCGCACACCACGGTCACGGTCGCCGCGGTCAGCAGCACCACGCCGTTACGGCCGAGGCCGACCGCGGCGAGGCCCGCACGGGGCCAGCCGCCGGATTGCGCGCGGCCCACCGCGACCGCGAGCTGCACGGTGACCACGACGGGCACGACGCACCAGCCGAGCCGTGCGACCGCGTCCGGCGTACCGCCCTTCGGGTGAGCCAACGCCCAGCCGAGGGCCGCCAGCAGGAGCAGGCCGGTGCCGCACGACGCGAGCGCGACCAGGGCCCACCGGCCCAGCGCGGCGGGCCGGGCGCCGCGCAACAGCCGCAGGCTCAGCACGAGCCGCTCCGCGGAGCGGCGGCCGTGCGCTGCCGGCCCGCTGTGGCGTCGTCGTGGTCGGCCGCGCGGGTCACGCCCCGGAGCTTCGCCCGGGCGGGAGCGTCCCCGGCGCCGCCGCTGTGGTGCTCGGCGCGGGCCCTCATACGGTGGCCGGGCGGGGAGTGGCCAGGTCCTGGTCCTGGGCGGGGGTACCGGCACGGCCGTCGGCGAAGGGGACGACGCGGTCGGCGTGTGCGGCGATGTCGGGGTCGCTGGTGGCCAGGACGACGGTGATGCCGTGGGTGCGGGCCGCGCTGGTCAGGGTGCGCAGGACGTGGGCGCGGTCGTTGCGGTGCAGCGGGGCGGTCGGCTCGTCGGCGAAGACCACTGCGGGGCCGGTGACCAACGCCCTTGCCACGGCGACCCGTTGGCGCTTCGCGGCGGGCAGTCCGGTCGGCCGCCGGCGGGCGATGTCGCCGATGTCGAGGCGGTCCAGCCACTCCCGGGCAGCGGCGCGCGCGGTCCTGCTGCTCTCGCCGCGCAGCAGCAGCGGGAGCGCGGCGTTCTCCCACACGTTCAGCTCGGGCAGCAGCTGCGGGTCGGCGCCGATCCAGCCGAAGCGGTCGCGGCGCAGCCGCTCGCGGGCGGTCTCGGGCAGCGTGTGTACGGGGCCGCTGTTGAACCAGACCTCGCCCTCGTCCGGGACGAGCTGCCCGGACAGGCAGCGCAGCAGCGTCGACTTCCCGGAGCCGCGCGGGCCGGCGAGCGCGAGGATCTCCCCGGCCCGCACGCTGACCGACACGCCGAGCAGTGCGGGCGAGCCCTGGTAGGAGTGGCGCAGGGCGCGAGCCCAGAGCACGTCGTTGTCGGGCGGGGCCTCCATGCCGTACCTCCGCGGATTGCGAGTTCACCCGGGCAACGAGCCCGGGTGGTGTCCGGTCACTCCCCGGCACGGTAAGCAGGGCGCGCGCCCTTTCGCCCGCAGGCGCAGCGGCGGACCCCCCGATCGGCCGAGCGGTGCCCTCCCCGGGCGTGGGGCGCTTTGGCGGGGTGCGTTACAGGGGCGCGGGGGTGGTATCCCCAGCGCCCCTGTAACGGAGCCGCCGCCCGGGGAGGGGGCGCCGTCAGAGCTTGGTCCACGCCTCCTGGAGGACACCGCGCAGGATGGACTCGATCTCGTCGAAGAGCGGCTGCTCCGAGATGAGCGGCGGGGCGAGCTGGATCACGGGGTCGCCGCGGTCGTCGGCGCGGCAGTAGAGCCCGTTGTCGAAGAGCGCCTTGGACAGGAAGCCGTACAGGACGCGCTCGGTCTCCTCGTCGGTGAACGTCTCCTTGGTCGCCTTGTCCTTGACCAGCTCGATCCCGTAGAAGAAGCCGTTGCCGCGCACGTCGCCGACGATCGGGAGGTCGCGCAGCTTGTCGAGGGTGGCGCGGAAGCCGGCCTCGTGGTCCAGCACGTGCTGGTTGAGCCCCTCGCGCTCGAAGATGTCGAGGTTGGTGAGGGCCACGGCGGCGGAGACCGGGTGGCCGGCGAAGGTGTAGCCGTGCAGGAAGGTGTTGTCGCCCTGGTAGAAGGGCTCGGCCAGCCGGTCGGAGATGATGCACGCGCCGATCGGGGAGTACCCGGAGGTCATGCCCTTGGCGCAGGTGATCATGTCGGGGACGTAGTCGAACTTGTCGCAGGCGAACATCGTGCCCAGCCGTCCGAACGCGCAGATCACCTCGTCGGAGACGAGCAGGACGTCGTGCCGGTCGCAGATCTCGCGGACCCGCTGGAAGTAGCCGGGCGGCGGCGGGAAGCAGCCGCCGGCGTTCTGCACCGGTTCGAGGAAGACCGCGGCGACCGTCTCGGCGCCCTCGAAGAGGATCTCCTGCTCGATCTGGTCGGCGGCCCAGCGGCCGAACGCCTCCGGGTCGTCGCCGTGGATCGGGGCGCGGTAGATGTTGGTGTTGGGCACCTTGCGGGCGCCGGGCACCAGGGGCTCGAACGGGGCCTTGAGCGCGGGCAGCCCGGTGATGGACAACGCGCCCTGCGGTGTGCCGTGGTAGGCGACCGCACGCGAGATCACCTTGTACTTGGTGTAGTTGCCGGTGAGCTTGTGATACTGCTTCGCCAGCTTCCAGGCGGTCTCCACCGCCTCGCCGCCGCCGGTGGTGAAGAAGACCTTGTTGAGGTCCCCGGGGGCGTATCCGGCCAGCCGCTCGGCGAGTTCGACCGCCTTGGGATGGGCGTAGCTCCAGATCGGGAAGAAGGCCAGCTCCTGCGCCTGCTTGTAGGCGGTCTCGGCCAGCTCGTGCCGTCCGTGCCCGGCCTGCACCACGAACAGCCCGGACAGGCCGTCGATGTAGCGCTTGCCGTGCGCGTCGTAGATGGAGGAGCCCTCGCCGCGGACGATGGTCGGCACCGGGGCGTCCCGGTAGTCCGACATCCGCGTGAAGTGCATCCACAGGTGGTCGTACGCGGACTTCGACAGATCGGGCTGATCGGCGTTCGGAGCGGTCATGGCTATCTGGTTCCCCAGGTGTAGGTCTGCTTGCGGAGCTTGAGGTAGACGAAGGTCTCGGTGGAGCGGACGCCCGGCAGCGCGCGGATGCGCTTGTTGATCATCTCCAGCAGGTGGTCGTCGTCCTCGCAGACGATCTCCACCAGCAGGTCGAAGGAACCGGCGGTGAGCACGACGTACTCGACCTCGTCGAGTGCCGCGAGCGCGTCGGCGACCGGTTCGAGGTCGCCCTCGACATTGACGCCGACCATCGCCTGGCGGCGGAAACCCACGGTGAGCGGGTCGGTCACCGCGACGATCTGCATCACGCCCTGGTCGAGCAGCTTCTGCACCCGCTGGCGTACCGCGGCCTCGGACAGCCCCACGGCCTTGCCGATCGCCGCGTACGGGCGGCGCCCGTCCTCCTGGAGCTGTTCGATGATCGCCTTCGACACCGCGTCTATCGAGGCGGAAGCGCCGTTCATGTCACGAGTGGCCACGCGCACCACTGTGCAGGAGAGGTCGACGGTCCCGCAAGCCCTTGACGATGAATTCCGTTGTGTTAGGCCGTCCGTAACACCGAATCGGTTGTTGTGGCCAGGCGGGTGTGTCGAATACGGCAGTCCTGGCGCTAAGCTGGGTTGTGTCTCACTACATGGACATGGACCAGAAGGATCAGGGAGCAAGCGCCGTGACCGAACTCCGTATTCTGCGCAACCACATCGACGGAGAATTCCGCGACGCCGCCGACGGGCGCACCACCGAGGTGGTCAGCCCGGTCACCGGCCGGGCGTACGCGACCGCTCCGCTGTCCGGCCCGGCCGACGTGGACGCGGCGATGGCCGCCGCGCAGGCCGCCTTCCCCGGCTGGCGGGACACCACGCCCGCCGAGCGGCAGAAGGCGCTGCTCAAGATCGCCGACGCGATCGAGGCGCGCGCCGACGAACTGGTCGCGGTGGAGAGCGAGAACACCGGCAAGCCGCTCGCGCTGACCGCGAGCGAGGAGGTCCCGCCGATGGTGGACCAGATCCGGTTCTTCGCCGGCGCCGCCCGGATGCTGGAGGGCCGCTCGGCCGGCGAGTACATGGAGGGCCTGACCTCCATCGTGCGGCGCGAGCCGGTCGGGGTGTGCGCGCAGGTCGCGCCGTGGAACTACCCGATGATGATGGCGGTGTGGAAGTTCGCCCCGGCGATCGCGGCGGGCAACACCGTGGTGCTCAAGCCGTCCGACACCACCCCGGCCTCCACCGTGCTGCTCGCCGAGATCATGGCCGGGGTCCTGCCCAAGGGCGTCTTCAACGTGGTCTGCGGCGACCGCGACACCGGCCGGCTGATGGTCGAGCACCCGGTGCCGGCGATGGCGTCCATCACCGGCTCGGTCCGGGCCGGCATCGAGGTCGCCGGGTCCGCCGCCAAGGACGTCAAGCGGGTGCACCTGGAGCTGGGCGGCAAGGCCCCCGTGGTGGTCTTCGACGACCTCGACAGCGCGGCGCTGACCAAGGCCGCCGAGGAGATCGCGGTCGCCGGCTTCTTCAACGCGGGCCAGGACTGCACCGCCGCCTGCCGGGTGCTGGTGCAGGAAGGCGTGCGCGAGGAGTTCACCGCGGCGCTGGCCAAGGTTGCCGCCGGCACCAGGACCGGCCTGCCCGACGACGAGGACGTGCTCTTCGGCCCGCTCAACAACGCCAACCAGCTCGCCCAGGTCACCGGCTTCGTCGAGCGGCTGCCCGCGCACGCCAAGGTCGAGACCGGCGGCCACCGGGTCGGCGAGGAGGGCTACTTCTACGCGCCCACCGTCGTCTCCGGGCTGCGACAGGACGACGAGGCCGTGCAGCGCGAGGTGTTCGGCCCGGTCATCACCGTGCAGTCGTTCACCGACGAGGAGCAGGCCGTCACCTGGGCCAACGACGTGGACTACGGCCTGGCCTCCTCGGTGTGGACCAAGGACCACGGCCGGGCGATGCGGATGTCCAAGAAGCTGGACTTCGGCTGCGTGTGGATCAACACCCATATCCCGCTGGTCGCCGAGATGCCGCACGGCGGATTCAAGCAGTCCGGCTACGGCAAGGACCTGTCCGCGTACGGCTTCGAGGACTACACCCGGATCAAGCACGTCATGACGTCGCTCGAGGCGTGAACAGGTTGTAGCCCGGCCGCGGTCCGGCCGTCTCCCTACCGTGGTCCGGTTGCCGGCCGGACCACGGTACGACCGGTCCACCGCCCGCGGTCACCTGTCCGACGCACCTGTCCCGCCGCAGGTGCGGCAGCGGGCGCGCCAGGGGCACGAGGTGCTGCACCGGCCGCGGCGGTGAGGTGGGGTGGACGGGCGGTCAGGCCCGTCGGGACGCCACGCGCAGCAGCGCGTCCAGCCGGTTGGTGGTGATGGCGTCCACCCCGGCCGCGATCAGGCGGGACATCGAGCGCTGCCAGTCCGCGGTCCAGGCGGCGACCAGCAGGCCGCGGTCGTGCGCCCAGGCGACGGTGGCCGGATCCGCCAGGCCGAAGCGGAGGTTGAGCCAGTGCGGGCCGAGGCCGTCGAGCAGCGTGTCGGCGGGGCGCACGGAGGTCGTCCAGGTCATGGCGACCTCGGCCGACGGTTCCAGGGCGCGCACCTTGCGCATCGCGGCCAAGTCGCCGCAGTAGTAGACCCGGTCGGCCGCGCCCGCGTCCCGTACCGCCGCGATCGCGGGCGCTGCCTGCGGGACCTCGGTGAGGTCGATCAGCATCCGGGCCGGGCCGGGCCGGCGCAGGAGTTCGGCGAGCGCGTCCGCGAAGGGCGGCACGCCGCCGCCGGTCGCCTCGGTCACCTCGTCGTACGTCAGCGAGGTCACCGGCGCCGGGCGGCCCCACAGCCGCTCCAGCGTCGGGTCGTGCAGCAGCACCGGCACCCCGTCCCTGGTGAGGCGGACGTCCACCTCGACCACGTCGGCGCCCTTGTGCAGGGCGGACCGCACCGAGGGCAGGGTGTTCTCGCGGTGCACGTAGGGGTCGCCTCTATGGGCGACGACCGTTACCTGGTGTCCAGGGCGCGGTGCCACGGCGTCAGCTCCGCGCGGCGGGTACGCCGGAGCCACCGGTGGAAGCCCCGCCGGTGCCGGACCCGGCGGTGTAGGCGTCGATCTCCGCCGCCAGCCGGGCCTTGCCCGCCGGGTCGAGGAACGACGCGTGCACCGCGTTCTTCGCCAGTTCCGCGACGCCCGCGCGGTCCAGCTCCAACAGCCGGGCGGCGACCGCGTACTCCGTGTTCAGGTCGGTGCCGAACATCGGCGGGTCGTCGCTGTTGACGGTGACCAGGACACCCGCCTCGACCATCTGCCGGATCGGGTGCTCCTCCAGCGCGGGCACCACCCGGGTGGCGATGTTGGAGGTCGGGCAGACCTCCAGCGGGATGCGGTGTTCGGCGAGGTGGTCGAGCAGCCGGGGGTCCTGCACGGCGCTGGTGCCGTGGCCGATCCGCTCGGCGCCCAGGACATCGAGCGCGTCCCAGATCGTCTGCGGGCCGGTGGCCTCCCCGGCGTGCGGCACGCTGTGCAGCCCGGCCGCCCTGGCCCGGTCGAAGTACGGCTTGAACTGAGGTCGCGGCACCCCGATCTCGGGCCCGCCGAGCCCGAAGGAGACCAGGCCCTCCGGCCGCAGGTCCACCGCCAGGTGCGCGGTCTCCTCCGCCGACACCAGGCCTGCCTCGCCGGGGATGTCGAAGCACCAGCGCAGCACCACGCCCAACTCCGCCTCCGCGGCCTTGCGGGCGTCCTCGATCGCCTCCATGAACGCCTGCTCGGGGATGCCCCGGCGGGTCGAGGAGTACGGCGTCACGGTCAGCTCGGCGTAGCGGATCTGCTGCCGGGACATGTCCCGCGCCACCTCGTACGTCAGCAGCCGTACGTCCTCGGCGTCCCTGATCAGGTCCACCACGGACAGGTAGACCTGGATGAAGTGCGCGAAGTCCTTGAAGGTGAAGTACTCGGCGAGCGCGGCCGGGTCGGACGGCACCTTGGAGTCCGGGTGCCGGGCGGCCAGTTCCGAGACGATCCGCGGCGAGGCGGAGCCGACGTGGTGGACGTGCAACTCGGCCTTCGGCAGCCCGGCGATGAAGGAGTCCAGTCCGGTGCCGGCGC
>NZ_JACEGK010000237.1:0-11509 GCF_056859195.1 Streptomyces sp. NH27 | reverse complement strand
CTCCCTGGGCCCGCCCCGCACGGGCGCCGCCTCTGATCGCCGGGCGCAACCTTGCCCACCCCGCCACCGTATTCCTCATTGGGCCGCTGATGCTGGGATGCTGGGGGAGTCGGT
The DNA here is from genome assembly GCF_056859195.1 of Streptomyces sp. NH27. NCBI lineage: Bacteria > Bacillati > Actinomycetota > Actinomycetes > Kitasatosporales > Streptomycetaceae > Streptomyces > Streptomyces sp. NH27. The sequence goes on along the minus strand of NZ_JACEGK010000237.1, from coordinate 11,395 downwards.
TCGGACGGGGGAAGCTGGAGACCGTGGAGGACAGGGTGCGGGTCGTCATCGCCGAGGATTCGGTACTGCTCAGGGAGGGACTGACCCGGCTGCTCACCGACCGGGGCCACGACGTGGTCGCGGGGGTGGGCGACGCCGAGGGGCTGATCAAGGCGGTGCGCGAACTGGCCGACCAGGGTGTGCCGCCCGACGTGGTGGTGGCCGACGTGCGGATGCCGCCGACCCACACCGACGAAGGTGTGCGCGCCGCCGTGCAATTGCGGAAGGAGCACCCGGGCGTCGGGGTACTGGTGCTGTCGCAGTACGTCGAGGAGCAGTACGCGACGGAGTTGCTGGCGGGCAGCAGCCGCGGGGTGGGCTACCTGCTCAAGGACCGGGTGGCCGAGGTCCGCGAGTTCGTGGACGCGGTGGTCCGGGTCGCCGAGGGCGGCACCGCGCTGGACCCCGAGGTGGTCGCGCAGCTGCTCGGCCGCAGTCGCAAGCAGGACGTCCTCGCCGGGCTGACCCCGCGCGAGCGCGAGGTGCTGGGCCTGATGGCCGAGGGCCGGACCAACTCGGCGGTGGCCAAGCAGCTCGTGGTGAGCGACGGCGCCGTGGAGAAGCATGTGAGCAACATCTTCCTGAAGCTCGGGCTCGCGCCGAGTGTGGGGGATCACCGCCGGGTGCTGGCGGTGCTGACCTACCTGAACTCCTGAATTGCTGACAAACTGTCCAACAACGGGACCGGGCAGCGGCGCTCCGCGCGGCCGTGCGCCCGCTTCCACATGCCGGGACGCACCGGGAAGGCGACCCTTACCGACGTACGATGAACGGTGAGAGCCTGCTGGGCGGAGGCCACCCGACAGGCCCTGAGCCGTGCCGCCGCGAAGGAGGTCCGTTTAGTGACCAGCCAGGTCAGCAGCCCCATCAACGAGGAACACGAGGGCCCGGGAACCGCTCTCGGTTCCCCGGTCGGGGAAGCCGAAGCGCTCGGGCAAGCCGAAGAGCTCGAGAACCTCGGAAAGAGCGGGGAACTCGGGGAACCGGGGGAACTCGGGGAGCAACGCACCTCCGACAAGGAGACCCGTCGACTCGATCGGGTGATCATCCGGTTTGCCGGTGACTCCGGTGACGGGATGCAGCTCACCGGTGATCGTTTCACTTCCGAGACGGCGTCGTTCGGTAACGACCTGTCGACGTTGCCGAACTTCCCGGCCGAGATCCGTGCTCCTGCGGGGACGCTGCCGGGTGTGTCCTCGTTCCAGTTGCACTTCGCCGATCACGACATTCTCACTCCGGGTGATGCCCCGGATGTGTTGGTGGCGATGAACCCGGCGGCTTTGAAGGCGAACCTGGCCGATCTGCCGCGGGGTGCGGAGGTCATCGTGAACACCGACGAGTTCACCAAGCGGGCGCTGGCGAAGGTCGGATACGGCGGGAGCCCGTTGGAGGACGGTTCGCTCGCGGCGTATGCGGTGCATCCGGTGCCGTTGACGACGCTGACGTTGGAGGCGTTGAAGGACAGCGGTCTGGCCCGTAAGGACGCCGAGCGGGCGAAGAACATGTTCGCGCTGGGGCTGCTGTCGTGGATGTACCACCGTCCGACCGAGGGTACCGAGTCGTTCCTGCGCCGGAAGTTCGCGAAGAAGCCGGACATCGCGGAGGCGAACGTCACGGCTTTCCGCGCGGGGTGGAACTTCGGCGAGACCACCGAGGACTTCGCGGTCTCCTACGAGGTGGCGCCCGCCGCCAGTGCCTTCCCGGCCGGCACGTACCGGAACATCTCGGGGAACCTGGCGCTGGCCTACGGCCTGATCGCGTCGTCGAGCCGTAGCGGGCTGCCGCTGTTCCTGGGTTCCTACCCGATCACCCCGGCCTCGGACATCCTGCACGAGCTGAGCCGGCACAAGAACTTCGGTGTGCGGACCTTCCAGGCCGAGGACGAGATCGCCGCGATCGGCGCCGCGCTGGGTGCGGCGTTCGGCGGGTCGCTGGCGGTGACCACCACCTCCGGGCCCGGTGTCGCTTTGAAGTCCGAGACGATCGGCCTGGCCGTCAGTCTGGAACTGCCGCTGCTGGTGGTGGACATCCAGCGCGGTGGTCCGTCCACCGGGCTGCCGACCAAGACCGAGCAGGCCGACCTGCTCCAGGCGATGTACGGGCGCAACGGCGAGGCGCCGGTACCGATCGTGGCCCCGGCCACCGCCGCGGACTGCTTCACCGCCGCGCTGGAAGCCGCCCGGATCGCGATCACCTACCGCACCCCGGTGATGCTGCTGTCCGACGGGTACCTCGCCAACGGCTCGGAGCCGTGGCGCGTCCCCGACGTCGCCGAACTACCCGACCTGCACGTGGAGTTCGCGTCCGGCCCGAACCACACCGCGGCCGACGGCACACAGAGCTTCTGGCCCTACCTGCGCGACCCGCAGACCCTGGCCCGGCCCTGGGCGGTACCCGGCACCCCCGGCCTGGAACACCGTATCGGCGGCATCGAGAAGCAGGACGGCACCGGGAACATCTCCTACGACCCGGCCAACCACGACTTCATGGTCCGCACCCGCCAGGCCAAGATCGACGGCATCGCGGTACCCGACATCGACGTCGACGACCCCACCGGCACAGCACGAACCCTGGTACTGGGCTGGGGCTCGACCTACGGACCGATCACCGCCGCGGTCCGCCGCATCCGCCGCGAAGGCGGCCAGGTCGCCCAGGCCCACCTACGCCACCTCAACCCGTTCCCGGCCAACCTCGGCCAGGTCCTGGCCCGTTACGACAAAGTCCTGGTCCCCGAGATGAACCTCGGCCAACTCGCCCACCTCCTCCGGGCGAAATACCTCGTGGACGCCCACTCCTACACCCAGGTGACCGGACTGCCCTTCAAGGCCGAACAGTTGGCACAGGCCATCGCGAAGGAGAACGCGAATGTCTGAGGCAATGCCCTCCCCCCTCGCCGGCGCGACAGCACTGTCCCTGGTACCCAAAGCCACCGGCCCCCAGACCATGAAGGACTTCAAGTCCGACCAGGAAGTGCGCTGGTGCCCCGGCTGCGGCGACTACGCCATCCTCGCCGCCGTCCAGTCCTTCATGCCGGAACTGGGCCTGGCCCGCGAGAACGTCGTCTTCGTCTCCGGAATCGGCTGCTCCTCCCGCTTCCCGTACTACATGAACACCTACGGGATGCACTCCATCCACGGCCGCGCCCCCGCCATCGCCACCGGCCTGGCCACCTCCCGACGCGACCTGAGCGTATGGGTCGTCACCGGCGACGGCGACGCCCTGTCCATCGGCGGCAACCACCTCATCCACGCACTACGCCGCAACGTGAACCTCAAGATCCTGCTCTTCAACAACCGGATCTACGGCCTCACCAAAGGCCAGTACTCCCCCACCTCCGAGGTCGGGAAGATCACCAAATCCACACCCATGGGCTCCCTCGACGCCCCCTTCAACCCGCTGTCCCTGGCCATCGGCGCCGAAGCCTCCTTCGTCGCCCGCACCATCGACTCCGACCGCAAACACCTCCAATCCGTACTGCGCGCGGCCGCCGTCCACGAAGGCACCGCACTCGTCGAGATCTACCAGAACTGCAACATCTTCAACGACGGCGCCTTCGACGTCCTCAAGGACAACACCACCGCCCAGAGCGCGCTGATCCGACTGGAACACGGCGCACCCGTCCGCTTCGGCCCCGACGGCTCCCGCGGCATCATCCGCGACAACCGCACCGGCGACCTCGACATCGTGGACATCACCCCCGACAACGAAGCAGACGTCCTCGTCCACGACGCCCACTCCCCCTCACCCACCAACGCCTTCGCCCTGTCCCGCCTCACCGACGGCACCGCCTTCGGCCCCGGCACCGCCACCCCGATCGGCGTCTTCCGCGACACCACCCGCCCCGTCTACGACACCGACATGGCCGAGCAACTCGAAGCAGCCACCACCCACCACGGCCCCGGCGACCTCACCACCCTCCTCACCGGCACCGACACCTGGACCATCCCCGACTAAGTGGTCGGCTCCAGCAGTCCCTCGGGGGTTGGCTGCGGAGCGCCGACCATACGTCTGAGCGCCGGTCAGAGGTCGGGGCCGGCGCCGACGGGTCGCGGCCGGACGAGTCGAGATGGGGTGGCACCCCGGCACAGCCGACAGGCGGGCACCCCCGCCGAGCCGCACAAGCCGACTGTGCGGACGCACGAGGGTGGCCAGCCGCCGCCGGACGCTGTCGCCACAAAGGCGGCAAGAGCGACTGACCACAGCACAGCCACGGTCGACGACGGCCTCAGCCCAGGAACTCTTGGCGCGTTGAGGCCGAGGTGCTGAGGTCGACTGGTTCCGGAGCGGGGCGCGGGCTGCCGACCTGTCGGCGTCGTACCAAGAAGCACGAGACGACGCCGACCGCGATCACCATGATGGGCACTGCCAGGGTCGGCCGCATCGCGTGGACGACCCCGTGTTCGAACGTGGACGCCGCCACCTGATCGATGTGATGGGCCAGGCTTGTCGGTGTTCCCCGCGGCGGGTGGACCACCGCACCGTTCCGCCCGATGCCGACTTCCTGACCGCTCTTGGCGGCGTTGCGGAAGTCGGCCAGGAATTGGCCGCGGACGTCGGCCGGGAGGCCGGCAGCCCGCTTTGCCGCTTCGTCTTGCAGCGAGGCGGCCAGGCGGTTCTGCAGTACTGCGCCGACTGCGGCACTGCCGATCACTGTGCCGATCTGGCGGATCGTGTTCATCACGCCAGAGGCCGCCCCGGCCATCGTGGGCTCCACGTTGTACATGGCGACCGTGACCATCGGGCCGAACACGCAGCCGATGCCTACCCCCGCCGTGACCAGGGCGGGCTGGAACTCCCACCACGCGCGGCCGACGTCGATGACCCAGGTGAGCCAGGCCATGCCGGCCGCGAACAGGGTCAGACCGGTCATCAGGACGTACTTGCCGCCGATCCGGTCCGCCATTCGGCCCGCGACCGGCGACAGCACCGCTGACACCACCATCGCCGGCGCCATCACGAGTCCGGCTGTGAGGGCGCTGAAGTTCAGCACGGACTGCAGATAGATCATCACCGGCAGGAACAGGCCGAGCATCCCGACCTGGACGGTCGCGGACACGAAGCTCATGACCGCGTAGTTGCGGTCGCGGAAGAGCACGAAGGGCAGCAGCGGGTCGCTGTGCTGCCCGGTGCCCTGGTGGATCAGGAACAGCACCAGCAGCAGGGCAGCCGTGCCCAGCAGCGCCCAGATCCCGGTGTTCCAGTCATATCGCTGGCCCTCGGTGAGCGCGAAGGTCAGGCATACCAGTGTCGCCGCGGCGAGTACGACACCCGCAATGTCCAGCTTTCGGTGGGTGCCGTGCCGGATGTCGGGCACGAGCGTGACGGCCATCGCCAGGACGATCGCGCCGATCGGAACGTTGACGAAGAAGATCCACCGCCAGCCGGCCGTGCTGACCAGGAACCCGCCGAGGGTGGGCCCGGCGATCGTGGCCACGCCCGCGACTCCGCCCCAGACGCCGAGTGCGGTGCCCCGGCGCTCGGCCGGGAACGTGCCGATGATGATCGTCATCGTCTGCGGCATCAGCGCCGCCGCACCCAGGCCCTGAACGGCCCGGGTGGCGATGAGCTGGGCCGGATCCTGGGCCAGGGCGCACAGCACCGATGCCACGGTGAACAGCGCGACACCCCCGATGAACATGGTGCGCGGCCCGCGCACGTCGCCCAGTCGGCCGAACGTGATCAGCAGTGCGGCGAGGACGAGGATGTAGACATTGATCACCCATAACACCTCGTCCAGCGACGCGTGCAGGTCGCCGATCATGTTGGGGATGGCGACGTTGACGGCCGTCAGGTCCAGCAGTGTCATGAAGAATCCCAGGCTGAGCGTCAGCAGTACCGCCCAGGGATTGCCGCGCCATCTGCTCATTCGTATCCCATCCTTCGCTCCTCGCATCCCCACGGTCAGTGGCGGAAGCGCCGCCACCGGTGGGCCCAACAGGTCTTGTTGCTCCAGATGTCCTCGCCCGGTACCCGCGTACGGGTCCCCTCCCGTGCGCCGTTGCCCGCAGGCGTGTGACCTCGGCTGTGGGCAGGCTGGACAGCGCCTGGCAGGGCGAAACCCGTCACTGCCGCAGGATTCACCGGGCGGACCGCAGGCACCATCGGCCGAGGTGAATCAGCCCACCCGGACGAGAGGGAAAATGTCAGCTCTTGGCAGGAGCCTGCAGACTCCACAGCCGTCCGTCGGGGTCCCGGACGGTCATCTCCCGGGTCCCGTAGTGCGTGTCCTGGAACGGGGTGGCCACCTCCACGGCCGGATCGGGACGGAACAGGTCCGCATCGGACACCTTCAGCGCGACCTGCACGCCGGGCTCCCGGTCCTCGGCGATCTCGACAACGACGAGATAAGGACCCTCGCCGTTGCGGAACACGCCGGAGCCGTCGCCGGTGGAGGTCTCCAACTCGTAACCGAGTTCCTGGAAGAACTTTGCGCTCTTCCCCCAGTTGTGGGTCTCCACGAACACCGCCTCGAACCCTTCGGTTGCCATGTCATGACTCCTTTCCGGAAGAGGACTGCCGCTGCCCATGGGCGTCGTCGAGGTAGGCACGCAAGGCGTCTGCGACCAGCTCGGACAACGACATGCCCGTCTCGATCGCGTGATGCTTGACCTGCCTGATCAGCCCCAGCGGCAGATACACGTTGAACTGTTTGACTTCCGTATCACCCATAGGGCGATACTAGCTCGCTAGATTGCTAGCATACTAGCCCCATCGGAGGAGTCACGCATGTCTGTTTTTGCAGCCGATCCACACGACCCGGTTGTCGTCCGCGCAGGCGACGCCGAGCAACTGCCCGAGATCGGCCACTGCCTACTGGCTGACGCCAGTGCCAGCAACGGGGCGCTCAGCGCCCACCGCATCCAACTCGCCCGCGGCGCCGACGGCGCGGTCCCACACCGGCACGACCACTCCTCCGAACTGTTCTTCGTCGTCGACGGAACACTCCAGGTGCTTGTGGGATCGAAGGTCATCACCGCCGGCTCCGGTGACTTCCTGGTCATCCCACCGCGCTGTGACCACGCCTTCCGCGCCGCCCCGGAGAACACCGCCGATGCCCTGATCGTGATCACCCCTGGCATCGAACGATTCGACTACCTTCGGCAGGTCGCCAGGATCCGCCGGGGCGAAGCCAGCCGCGACAGCCTGCTCACCGAGCAAGACCGCTACGACACCCACTTCGTCACCAGCCCTGCCTGGTAAGGCAGGACCACCGCCTCCACAACCGCACCGGCGGCAGCACCCCAGCCCTGTCGATTCTCATCCGCGAAATCGCACGCGACGCCGTCGCCACCGGCAGCGAACGCATCACCAAGGATCACGCACGGCATCGTCCTGCACCGGGCCGACGAAGGGGCCTCCAAGAAGTGCAGGCGCCGCCGCGGGCCGAAAGGAGACCGGCCAAGCCGAAGCCGGCCGACCGAGGGCGAGCCACTCTCGCGGTGTGGCGGCAACGCGACCTGCCCGCTGACAAGGTTCGCGGCGTGTCGTGCCAGCCGGTGTGCTGTCGAGGCGTCAGGCTGCGGCCCTGTCCGTGATCCGTTCTCTCGATGAGGTTCCCCCGAGATGCGGAGGGTGGTGACAGCCATGCCTGTTGCCGCTGCCCGCCCGATCAACACCTCCCGCACAGCGGGGGAACCTCAGCACGAAGGCCGCCGACCGGCTGGCTGTGGCGTTCCCGAACGCGGCGATGGTCCACACCCCGGTCCATGCCTCGTGGTTGAACCAGGTGGAGATCTACTTCTCCGTCGTGCAGCGTAAGGGCGTCTCGCCGGCACCGCCCGGCACGGCGGGTGCGTTCCAGCGTGGCGTCAGAGCGCCGCGTCGTAGGTCTGCTGGGCCGCGGTGACGGCGCTGACGTTCTGGACGGTCCACTCGGCGAGGGCGCCGACCTTCTCGGCGACCTGGACCCCGAGCACGGTGAGGTCGTAGTCGACGTGGGGCGGGATCACCGGGCGGGCCCGGCGCCGTATGAAACCGTCGCGCTCCAGGGTTCGCAGGGTCTGCGCCAGCATCTTCTCGCTCACCCCGCCGATCCGCCTGCGCAGCTCGCTGAAGCGCAGGGTCCCCGCCTCGGTCAGCTGGACCAGGACGAGGACGCCCCAGGTGCTGGTGACGTGTTCGAGGCCGGCCCGCTCGGGACACCCGGCCCTGGCCGGGTCACTTACCTTCATGTAGGTACCCTACGCCAAGGTGGGTACTTTCCCACAGTTAGCGTTCGCGTTACGGTGGCGGAGAAGCCGGAGAAATTCGCATACCACCACAGAACGGGAGTATCAGCATGAGCATCGTCGTCACCGGGGCCAGCGGGCATTTGGGTCGGCTCGTCATCGAGGACCTGCTGGAGCGCGGGGTGGGGGCCGGGGACATCTCCGCGGTCGTACGGGACCAGGGCAAGGTGGCCGACCTGGCCGCGAAGGGCGTGCGGGTGCGGGTCGCGGACTACGACGAGCCGGCGACGCTCAAGGAGGCGTTCGCGGCCGGCGACCGGGTGCTGTTCGTGTCGGGCAGCGAGCTCGGCCGGCGGCTGCCGCAGCACACCGCCGTGGTGGACGCCGCGCGCGAGGCGGGGGTCGGCCTGCTGGCGTACACGGGCATTCTGGGCGGACCGGCGGCCGACCTCGCGCTCGCCGAGGACCACAAGCTGACCGAGCAGTTGATCCTCGACTCCGGGGTGCCGCACACCTTCCTGCGCAACGGCTGGTACACCGAGGTCATCACGCAGAACCTCGGCACGGTGCTGGAGCACGGCGCCGTCGTCACCAGCGCGGGCGAGGGCCGGGTGGCCTCGGCGGCCCGGGCGGACTACGCCGCCGCCGCGGCCGCGGTCCTCGCCGGCGAGGGCCACGAGAACAAGGCGTACGAGCTGAGCGGCGACACCGCGTGGAGCTTCGCGCAGTACGCGGCGGCGGTCTCGGCGGCGACCGGTCGGGAGATCGCCTACCAGAACGTCTCGTCAGAGCAGTATCTGGACGTGCTGGTCGGCGCGGGCGTGCCGGCGGCGTTCGCCGAGGTGCTGGTCGACGTCGATCGGGCGATCGGGCGCGGCCTGCTCGCGGGCACCAGCGGCGAGCTGTCCCGGCTGATCGGCCGCCCGACCACGCCGATGCCGCAGTCGGTGGCCGCCGCGCTCAAGGGCTGACCCCGCTGCACGCCGTGCGACGCCCGGCCTGTCATGACCACAGTGCGATATGGCCATGACAGGCCGAGCCGCCGCCCGCTACCTTCGTCAATGCCGTGCGGCGCGGCGGCGTCGTCGGGAAAGGCGAGCGAATGGGCGAGCAACGGGTCGGACTGGGCTACGGTTTCGCGGCGTACGGCCTGTGGGGACTCTTCCCGCTGTACTGGCCGCTGCTGGAGCCGGCCGGGGCGCTGGAGATCCTCGCGCACCGGATGGTGTGGTCGCTCGGGGTGGCCGCGGTCATCCTGCTGGCGCTGCGCCGCTGGGCGTGGATCGCCGAACTGGTCCGGCAGCCACGGCGGATGGCGCTGATCGCGGCCGCGGCGACCGCGATCACGGTGAACTGGGGCGTGTACATCTGGTCGGTGAACGCCGGCCACGTGGTCGAGGCGGCGCTCGGCTACTTCATCAACCCGCTGGTCACCATCGCGCTCGGCGTGCTGGTGCTGCACGAACGGCTGCGGCCGGTGCAGTGGGCGGCCGTCGGCATCGGCGGCGCGGCCGTGATCGTACTGACCGTCGGCTACGGGCGGCTGCCGTGGATCGCGCTCACGCTGGCCTTCTCCTTCGGCAGCTACGGGCTGATCAAGAAGAAGGTGGCGATGGGCGGGCTGGAGTCGCTCGCCGCCGAGGCGAGCGTCCAGTTCCTGCCCGCGCTGGCCTACCTGATGGTGCTGGGCGCCGAGGGGCGCTCGACCTTCACCCACCACGGGCCGGGGCACGCCACGCTGCTCGCCGCCTGCGGGCTGGTCACCGCGATACCGCTGATCTTCTTCGGGATGGCCGCGACCCGGCTGCCGCTCTCCACGATCGGCCTGATGCAGTACCTCACCCCCGTCTCCCAGTTCCTGATCGGGGTGCTGTACTTCCACGAGACGATGCCGCCCGACCGGTGGGCCGGGTTCTTCCTGGTCTGGGCCGCGCTGGCGGTGCTCACCTGGGACGCCCTCCGCACCGCCCGCAGGGGCCGGCTCGCGCTCGCCGGGGCCGGGACCGGGGCCGGGGCCGTATCCGCGAACGCGAGCGCAGGCACGACCGCGACCACGCCCACCACGCCCGCCGGGCCGGTCAGGCGGTGACGTCGCGCGAGGTGAAGCGGGCCCAGGCGGCCGAGCCGAACACGGCCACGTACAGGGCCTGCAGGCCGAGGTTCTTCCCGATGGCGTCCCACTGCACGGGGTCGCGCAGCACGTCGGCGAAGCTCAGCCAGTAGTGCGGGAAGAGGTACGGCTGGACCGCGTGCAGTTGGGGGATCGTGTCGACGATCTGCACGGTGATCAGCAGCCCGACGGTGGCCGCCATGGCGCCGATCCCGCTGTCGGTGAGGGTGGAGACGAACAGTCCGAGGGCGGCGATGCCCACCAGGGACCCGGCCACCAGGACCGCGATCAGCAGGGCCCGCAGCATGCCCTGGGAGAGCGGGAGCGTGGTACCGGACAGCGTCGTCACGTCACCGACCGGGAAGAGCACGAAGCCGACGACCAGCCCGGACACGGCGACGACCAGCGTCGCCACGAGGCAGAAGGCCAGCACCGAGGCGTACTTGGCCAGCAGGAGGCGGGACCGCCCGGCCGGCGCGACCAGCAGATAGCGCAGGGTGCCGCCGCTCGCCTCGCCCGCGATCGCGTCGCCCGCGACCACGCCGATCGCCATCGGCAGGAAGAACGGCAGGGTGGCGGCGAGCGCGGTGAACGCGAGGAACAGGCCGTTGTTGCTGACCTGCTGGATGAACGCGGGCCCGCCGTCGCCCCGCGTGCCGCCGCCGATGGTACTGCCGTCGCGGGTCTCGATCCGGACCGCGATACCGACCAGCACCGGCACGCCCGCCAGCACTGCGAACAGCGCCAGGGTGCGCCAGCGCCGGAACACGGTGAGCAGTTCGGAGCGGAACAGCCCGAGGGACCACAGCAGCCGCGGCGCCCTCGGGGCGGTACGGTCCGGCTCCGGCAGGTTACGGTCCTGCGCGGCGGTGCCGGTGCCGGTGCCGGAGTCGGTGCCCGCGCCCGCGTCCCCGCCCGTACTCGTGCCCGCGCCCGTACTCGTGCCCGCGCCTTCCGGTGCCGTCTCAGCCCGCGACATCGAAGCCCTCCCCGGTCAGCGCCACGAACGCGTCCTCCAGCGAGCCGCGTTCGAGGCCGAAGCCGCGCACGCGGACGCCCGCCGCGACCAGGGCCGCGT
>NZ_JACEGK010000236.1:0-11562 GCF_056859195.1 Streptomyces sp. NH27 | reverse complement strand
TAGCGGCGGGCCCCGCGGGTTGTCAAGGGGGGCGGCGGGACGGCCGGGTCAGCTGGGACGGCCGGGTCAGCCGAAGAGCGGGAGCGGTCGTGCCGGCCGGCACCTGGACGACATCGCGGTCCTGCTGCTCACCTGGCAACGGGGCCCGGAACCGCGGGCGCGTGCCCGCGGGTCAGACCTTCACCACCGTGCCGCCGGTACCGGGGAACCCCTTGTCCCACCAGTGCCGGTAGCGTCCGTAGGCGGCCGGGTCGCGGTCGGCGAGCAGGGCCGACAGCTTCTCGGCCTCCTCGGTCAGTCCTTGCCACGCGGCCTTGCCGAGCTCGCGGAACGCGGTCAGCTCCAACCCGCCGTCGACGGCCCGCCACACGCCGACGACCTGCCCGTCCACCAGCAGGCTCGGCAGCGTGTCGCCGTTGCGGCGGACGATCAGCGGCCGGTACTCCTCGGGCACGATCCGGCCGTGCCCGAAGTAGGCCATCAGCGCGCTGTCCCACATCGGCAGCAGTCGCGGCGGGGCCGGGGTGTCCTCGTCGGGCACGGTGCCGTCCACCACGTCGAGCAGGACGGCGCTTCCCGGCCCCGCCACCCGCACCACCTGCTCGCCGAGTTCGCCCAGCGCCTTACGGACCACCCCGCTGCCCAGCAAGGTGAACCGGGCGAAGTCCCGCGCCGTCGCCGGTCCGAAGGCACGCAGGTAGGAGAGCAGCAACAGCCGTACCCCGGCGTCGACTTCGGCTTCGGCTTCGGCGTCTGCGTCTGCGCCTGCGCCTGCGCCTGCGCCCTGCGGTACGGTCCCGGCGCGCGCCGGGGCCGCGCGGTAGGTGTTCGGCAGCCGGAACGACCACGGGCCGCCGGTCGGCACATGATGCAGCGGCGCGTACGTCCGCAACGCCCACCACAGACGGGGTGCACGCTCGCCGAACCGTTTCGCGAGTTCCTCCTCCAACTCCACGCGGGTGCGCGGCCGGTCCAGCAGGCCGGGCAGCTCGGCGAGCAGCGCGTCGGCGTCGGCACCGGTCAGCCCGGTCGAGGTGAAGCGGCGGTCGTAGACCCGTGTCGCCCGCAGGCTGCTGCGCATGGCGGCGTGGCACGCCGCGTAGTCCTCGGCGTGAACAGCGTGCAGGGTGATCCGCATCAGGCTCGCCTTGACGATCCGGCCGTCCGCGAACGCCGCGTCGAGGTCCTCGGGCGCGAAGTCCCGCACCCGGTTCCACAGCGAGACATACGGCGACGCGGCCGTCTGCGCCTGCACGGCACACACCCGGCGAACCGCTTCGGCCACGTCCATGTGCCGTCGTTCGAGCAGGAGTTGGCGGTCCAAGGTGGCCAAGGTGAGCTGTCGCGCGGTAAGACCCATGGCCGGATTATGCCGCCCCGCACCCGCGGAGCGGTGCCGTCCGGCCGATCAGTCGGTGATGAGGTGCGCCAGGTGCGTAACGCCGTCGACGCTGGCTGCGGCGGTGGTGTTCACGGCGGCGGCCTCGCCCGGACCGCGGGCGCCCGTCGAGCCGCTGTCGCCGTCGGCGGCGTTACGCAGCCGGCGCCACCCTGCTCGGGGCGCGGCGGGAGCGCCTGCGCCTGGTGTCGAGTCATTCGAGGAACGGTGCGCGGTTGGGCAGGCCGATGAGGTACCGTAATCGGCCGTGTGACGCGGCTGCCGGGAGCCGGTCGCGCCGCATCGGCATACGTGGCCGGCGCCGCGGCGGACCGAACGGCCGCTCGATTGCGGGCCGGCCGCCGCCGGGCCGGCCGGTTCGGGCCGTCGTACGCTGCGAGCACCGGCGCGACACGTTCACGCGCGGCACTTCTCCGGGGCCGCGCAGGCGAAGGGCGGCTGACTTCCGATGGCATCGACGACCTACACCGTTGCACCGATCAGCGCACGGCAGCACCTGGACTTCGTGGCAGAGCGGGGCACCGCGAGTCATATGCAGGTGCCGTCGTGGGGCGGGGTGAAGCCGGACTGGCGGGCGGAGTGCCTGGGGTGGAGCGACGGCCAGGGGCGGCTGGCCGGGGTGGGCCTGGTGCTGTACCGGCCGCTGCCGAGAGTACGTCGGTCGCTGGCGTACCTGCCGGAGGGCCCGGTGATCGACTGGCACGCCGACGACCTGGACCGGTGGCTGGAGCCGCTGGTGGCGCACTGCAAGGCGCGGGGCGCGTTCGCGGTGCGGGTCGGGCCGCGGGTCGAGGCGAGGAGTTGGGACGCGGTGGCGGTCAAGGCGGCGATCGCCGACCCCGCCGTCACCCGATTGGGCGAGGCCGAGCCGACGTGGCAGGACCCGCGGGCCGGCGAGGTGGCGGCGCGGCTGCGGGCGGCGCGGTGGCGGCCGGCACGGACCGGCGCGGACGGCTTCGGGGCGGGCCAGCCGCGCTTCGTGTGGCGGCTGCCGGTCGGGGGCCGGGCGCCGGAGGACATCCTGCGCGGCTTCAACCAGCAGTGGCGGCGCAACGTGAAGAAGGCCGAGAACGCCGGCGTGAAGGTGGTCCGCGGCGACGCCTCCGACCTGCCGGAGTTCCACCGGTTGTACGTGGAGACCGCCGAGCGCGACGGCTTCGTGCCGCGACCGCTGGGGTACTTCGAGCGGATGTGGGGCGCGCTGACGGCGGAGGACCCGGACCGGATGCGGCTGTACCTCGCCGCGCACGACGGCGACGTGCTGTCGGCGGCCACGATGCTGACGGTCGGCGGGCACGTCTGGTACTCCTACGGCGCCTCCACCGTCCTGCGCCGCGAGGTGCAGCCGAACAACGCGATCCAGTGGCAGATGATGCAGGACGCCTGCGAACTGGGCGCGTCCGTCTACGACTTCCGCGGCATCACGGACACCGTGGACGAGTCCGACCCGCACTTGGGCCTGCTGCGCTTCAAGTCCGGTGCGGGCGGGGAGGCGTGCGAGAACATCGGCGAGTGGGACTTCCCGGTCAACCGGGTGCTGCACCGCGCGCTCGACGCCTACCTGTCGCGGCGCTGAGCCGGAAAGAGGTGCAGGCGGGGGACGCCGGTACGGGCGCGGGCGCCAATACGAGCGCGAACGCCGGTACGGGCGCGGGTGATCGACCCTGCGCCCGTACCGGCGGGTGGAACGGGACTGGCCGGTCCGGTCACGGCAGCAGCGCGTGCAACGCCATGCGGGTGAAGGCGATCCGGTCGTACGCCGTGGCCGTGCCGGTCTCGTAGAGCAGTCCGACCTCGTCGGGGCCGGTCTGCACCAGGTCGCTGTAGCCGGCGGGGAGTTGAGTGAGGGTGTAGACGGAGGTCCAGGTGCGGCCGCCGTCGGTGCTCGCGCGGACCGCCATGTCGGCGCGGGCGTCGGGGTCGGCGGGTCCGGCGAACAGCAGTGGCCCGGCGGCCGGTTGCAGCAGGCTGCCCTGCACGACCGGTCCGGCCAGATCGACTTGGGGCGCGTACGGGTGCTCCAGATGCGCGCCGCCGTCCTCGCTGCGGGCGTCGACCCGTACACCCGGTGCGGTGCCGTTCTGGTTGCGGGCGTTGAAGTAGACGACGCCGTCCGGGAGTTGGGCGACGGTGGCCTCATTCGCGTTGACCACGCCGTCCGGGGTGTCGTCCACGAAGCCGATCCGCCAGGTGGTGCCGCCGTCGTCGCTCAGCAGGCAGTGGCCGCCGTAGTACTTCGCCTCGGTGCCGACGTCCGTGGAGCCGGCCGGCGGTGACGTCGAGTGGTTGGCGGGCGCGACCAGCCGGCCGCGGTAGCGGCCCCGCTCCAGCGCGATCGCGTGGCCCGGGCCGGTGGCGTACCAGCGCCAGTCCGGGTGCTTCGTGGCCGCGGTGATCTCGCTCGGCGGGCTGAACGTCCGCCCGTCGTCCGTGCTGTGCTGCACCCACACCCGGCGGCCGTCCGCCGCGGACGCCTGGCCCGACATGATCTGCGCTTCGGTCACCCCGGCGCCGTTCGTACAGGTCAGCAGGGTGATACGACCCGTGCGCGGGTCGACCACCGGTGCGGGGTTTCCGTGCGTGTTCGTGCCGTCGCCCGCGACCACCGCCTGCGCGGCCCACGTACGGCCCCCGTCCGCCGAACGCCTCGCCACGACCACGGTCCTCGCGCTGTCCGAACTCCCGCTCCTCGCCTCGGCGAACGCCACGAGAGTGCCGTGCGTCGTACGGATCACCGCCGGGATGCGGTACACCGCGTAGCCGTCGGCACCCGAGGTGAACACGGTCGTCTCCGTCGCCGGAGCGGTGGCGGCGGCCCCGGTGGCGGCGGCCGCCCGCGTGGACACCCCTGCCAGGCCGAGCACTCCCGCGGTGAGCGGCAACACGATGAGTCTCCGACGGCTGAACGGCATGCTGACGGCCTCCTGTTGTAGGTGTAGGTGTCGCTGACGTGTTGACGGTTCATGGATCGCCGCCCGGCCCCGCCGCCACGGTTCCGCTCTCGTTCCCGGCCGCAGGCCGCAGGCCGGTGGTGGGTGGTGGGTGGTGGATGGTCCGGGGACCGACGGGGGCGGGCAGCCCGGGTGGTGCCGTTGCCGCGCAACGCCGTTACCGCGCAACGCCCAAGCCCGCGGCGGCGAGGTGGGCCGTTACCGCGTCGGCCTCCTCCGGAGTGAGCGGCAGCAAAGGCGCTTGGGTGCGGCCGGACCGGATGACCCCGCGGGAGGCGAGCGCCGCCTTGAAGGAGCCGAGCGCCGCGGACATCGGCCCGATCCTGCTCCGATCCGGAATCCCGATGATGCCGAACAGCTCGGTGAGCCGCCGCTGTTCGGCCCGCGCGGCGGCGTGGTCCCCGCGCCGAGCCGCTTCGTACAGCCGAACGTAGCCGTGGGGATCGACGTTGCCGAGCCCGGGCACGATCCCGTCCGCGCCACGCGCCATCGCGAGGTCCGCGAGCGTCTCGGAGCCGGTCAGGCAGCCCACGCCGCTGCCCGCGACGCCGTCCAGCACCCGCTGGAAGCTTTCGAGGTCGCCGGAGGAGTCCTTGACCGCCGCGATCACCTTGTCCTGCGCGAGGTTCACGAGCAGCGCGGGCGGCAGCTTGAAGCCGGTGTTGGCGGGGATGTCGTAGGCGACCAGCGGCAAGTCGATTGCGGCGTGCAGGAGTTCGTAGTGCACGCGCACCTCGGGCTCGGTGACGCCGACGTAGAAGGGCGCGGTGACCACCACCGCGTCGGCGCCGATCTCCTTGGCGCGCCGGGCGTGGTCCAGCACCCGCAGGGTCCCGGTGTCGATCGCGCCGGCCAGCACGGGGACCTGCCCGGCGGCGGTGGCGACAACCGTACGCAGGGCGATGTCCCTTGCGGTGTCGGTCAGTTGGGCGATCTCCCCGGTGGAGCCGCCGACGAACAGGCCGTGCACGCCGGCGTCGAGCTGGAACGCGGTGAGGCGTTCCAGCGACGCGGTGTCCACGTCCCCGTCGTCGGTCAGCGGGGTGCAGAGGGGAGGGACGACTCCGTGGAACATCAGATCCTCTTCGCGGTATCGGGTTGGGCCGGTGCGGCGGGCGCGCCGAGCTGGTGCCCCGGGCCCGGCTCCGTACCCGGGTTCGGATCGGTCTCCACGCCCGGGCCCGGACTTGCGCCCAAGTCCGGGTTCGGGTTCGGGTTCGGGTCGAACACCCCTTCCTCCTGGCCCTCGCGCGGCGGCAGCCCGGCGCGTTCGGCACGGCGGTCCGCGGCTTGCTGCACGCGGACCGGAACGTTGAATCCGACCAGCAGGACGACCAGGGCGGTGAGTGCCACGCCGAGCACGGCGATGGAGGTGCCGAGGCTGAGCGGCTTGGCGAGTTTGGCGCCGAGGATGGGGGCGGCGGCGCCGCCGAGCGCGCCGACGTTGTAGCTGAAGCCGAGCGCGGCGGCCCGCATGTTCAGCGGGTAGTGGTCGCTGACGTACTTCGGCAGCACCCCGGAGCCGCCCGAGCCGGTGCCGACCAGCATGAACAGCAGCACCCACATCCACACGGTGTGGCCGGCGCCGAGCGCGAAGACGGGCACCACGAAGGCGAGCGAGACGGTCAGCATCCCGGTGTACGCGATCCGGGTGCCGAACCGGTCGCCGAGGTAGCCGCTGAGCACGCAGCCGACCGCGTAGCCGCAACCGGCGTACAGCAGCGCGTTGGACACCTGGTCCGGGCTGTAGTGCAGCGAGGTCTTGAGGTACGTCGGCAGCAGCGCCTGGAGCGGCCAGGAGTACAGGAAGGCGCAGAACACGGTGACCATCAGCGCGACCACGACCGGCCACAGGCGCCCGGCGAACTGGACGGTCAGCGCGACGAAACAGGCGGTGATCACGGCGACCAGGGCGAGGGTGACCGGCATGTTCTGGCCGCGCAGCACCACGACGAGGGCGACCGCGACGGCGAGGCAGACCACCACGTTGACCACGCGTCTGCGTCCGCCGGCGAACAGGACGGCGGTGGCGCTGACCGGGCGCCGGCCGGCGTCGGCGGCCTCCTGCCACTCGGTGGCCTCCGGAAGCCGGCGGCGCAGGTAGATCGCGAGGACGACGGGCAGGATGCCGATCCAGAACAGCACCCGCCAGCTGCTGTGCGGCACGACCCACGCGTAGACCTTGGCGGCGAGCACGCCGCCGAGCGGGTAGCCGGAAAGGATCATGCCGCTGGCGGTGTTGCGGAGCTTCTTCGGCCAGCTCTCGATGAGGTACGTGACGCTGGTGCCGTACTCGCCGGCCATCCCGAGGCCGACGACCATGCGGAACGCGAACAGCGACCAGTAGCCCCAGGAGAAGCCGCAGAGCACCGAGCCCACGGCGTACAGCGCGATGCTCAGCACCATCGCCGGGCGGCGGCCGAACCGGTCGCCCAGCGCGCCGATGGCCAGGCCGCCGAACCAGCGGGAGACGAACGCCGCGGACACCAGGGTCGCGGCCGTGACCGTGGAGAGGTGGAAGTCGTGCGAGATCTCGGTGAGGACCAGCGTGATGAGGACGAAGTCGAAGCCGTCCATGGCGTAGCCCAGCCACGCCGCCGAGAACGCCTTCCAGTCCTGGCGGGACAGTTCCGCACGCCAACGCAGCGGTGGTGCTTGTGAGTAGCTCATGCTGGCTCGCATCCTCGGGAGCGGGTGAACGATGAGGTTGGACGTGGGACGTCCGACGTCCTACGGTGCAGGTAACCTAGGCGCCATGGCAGCGCAGCGCAAGCCCCCCACACCGGAGACCTCGCCGCCGGAGAACTCGCCGCCGACCCGAGGCCGGCGACCCACCGTGCAGGACCAGATCACCGACCTGATCGTCGAACTGGACCTCGACCCGGGCGACGCGCTGCCCGCGGAGCCCGAGCTGATGCGCACCCTCGGGGTCAGCCGGAACTCGGTCCGCGAGGCCCTCAAGGGCCTCCAGGCCCTCGGCATCGTCGACATCCGGCACGGCTACGGCACGTACGTCGGCACCGCGCAGGTGCTGTCCATGGCGCCCGGGCTGCTCTTCCACTCCCGGCTCGCGGTGCGCCGCGAGAACCCCCGCGCGCTGCGCGACATCGTGGAGGTCCGCGCGCTGCTGGAGAGCGGGCTGATCCGGCGCTCGGCCCTGGACCTGTCCGCCGCCGACCTCGACCGCCTCCAGGCCGAGTTGGACGCGCTGGCCGCCGACGGCGCGCCCGGCCGCGCCGACCACGACCGGCGCTTCCACGAACTGCTCTACGAACCCCTCGGCAACGCCCTCGCGCTCCAGCTGATCGCCCTGTTCTGGGGGGTGTACCGGCAGCTCGAACACGAGGTCGGCAAGCCGCACACCGACCACGACCAGGTCGTCCGCCAGCACCGCAAGGTCCTCGACGCGCTCCGTTCCCGCGACCCCGACGCCGCGGCGGACGCCATCGCCGAGCACTTCGCGGACGTCACCACCCGCACCGACCGCTGGGCCGCCGATCCGGCCCACCCGGCGTGACGACCCGGGCGACTACCCGCAGGTGAGGAGCGGCGGAGGTGACGCCGACGGACGTCGGGTCGCCGACACGCCCGTGTTCAGCCCGTGGACGTGTGCTCTTCCAGCGCCGCGCGCAGGAACGTCAGCGAATCGGAGGGCGCGAGTGCCGTGTCCCTGAGCAGGTCGTAGGCGAGGCGCAGGGGTTCCACGTCTTCGGGTTCCTCCACGAGGTGGCCGCTCCAACTGCTCATCAAGCCGTGGTTCTCCGTGATGGGTGCCCGTGGTGAGGTCCACGAACCCGCGTGGCCTGCGGAGATGCTGGCCGAGTACTACGCTCCGCCCACTCCGCCCACAGACTGATCCCCGGCTGGACGTAGGCGGTCCGGGCGCCCTCGTCCGCGCTGATGCGACAACCGGGGCCGCCCTCTCGCACGGTGCGGGGTGTCCCGGGCCGTCGGGCGGCCCTTTCCGCGTAGGAACGGCACCCCCAGGGGCGCGGCCCTCTCTCCCGAGGGCACCCCCAGCGACCGGCCACCCGCCAACGGGTGGTCCCGGAACCGACGGCACGGGCCGTCCCGGCGGGTCAGCGGCACCCCGAAGGGCAGCGCACCGTTCACGGACCGATCTCACCCGAGCCACGCGCAATGAGCGTGGTCGGCACCGTCACCGTGCGAACCGGCCGAGACGGCTCCCGCAACCTCGCCTGGAACAGATCGATCGCGGTACGCCCGATCTGCCCGTCGCCCTGGGCGACAACGGTCAGCCCGGGCCGCAGCAGATCGGCCAGCCCGAAATCGTCGAACCCGACCAGCGCCATGGCGCCGTAGTCCGCCCCGAGGGCACGGATCACCGCGACCGAGGTGGAGAAGTTGCCGGTGACGAGGGCCGTCGCCGGCTCCGCCCCGCCCCGCAGCCGCTCCAGCGCCGCCGAGATCCGCTCGGCCGTGATCGGCCCGGGGTGCACCCTCCCGTCGAGCGGCTCGCCCGCACCCCGCAGGCACGCGCGGAACGCCGCCGCCCGCTCCCGCCCGGTGTAGATCCGTTCGTCGTCCCCGATGTAGCCGATCCGCCGGTGTCCCTGGGCGGCGAGATGGCGGAAGGCCAGCTCGATCCCGCCCCGGTTGTCGGACAGCACGGAGTCGACCTCGACGCCGGTGGCGGGCCGGTCGAACGCCACCACCGCCAGCCCGGAGTCGATCTCGGGCTGGAGGTACTGGTGACCGTCCGCGATCGGCTCGATGATGATCCCGTCCATCCGCCGCCCGCACATCGACATCACCGCCTCGCGCTCGCGCACCTCGTCGTCCTCGGTGGACATCGCGACGACGGTCAGGCCGGCGCCGCGCGCCGTCTCGTCGATCGTGCGCAACACCGAGTGCGCGTCGGCGATGTGCCGCACCACCGCGCCGATGGTGCCGGTGCGTCCGCTGCGCAGTTGCCGGGCCCGCTCGTCGGGCTGGTAGCCGAGCTGGTCGATGGCCTGCCGGATGCGCTCGGCGAGCGCGTCGCCCACCGTCGAGTCGCCGTTGACGACGCGGGAGACCGTACGCAGCGCCACACCCGCCTCGCGGGCCACATCGACCATCGTGGGCCGGCGCGGACGTGATCCTCCGCGCTTTCCGGCGGCACCAGCACCAGCACCAGCCACTGCGCTTCCCTCTCCTCGATCGCCCACCGCCCGCGCCCCCGGGTCGGCCCGGCATCGTCCGCGATCAGCAAGGGGCTTGACTTGCTGTCCGGGAACCTTAGTCCACTCGGCGAGAAACGTTATCTCGCCGTCAGGGCGCGGCAGTCAGTGCAGTGTCCCGGTCCGGGAGACGTCTGTGCTCGCAGTCATCCCGCCTGCCCGGAAGTCCTCGCAGTACCCGGCAATATCCCGCAGTTCATCCGATTCAGCGTAGTTCCCGCATATCACCGCAATTCCCCGTGCTGCGCGCGGCGGGAATGCCCCGGGGCGGGCGGCCGGGCCGGGCTGCGGCGGGCGGAGGGATGGCTCCCCCTCCGCCCGGCCCACCGCCGTGTGTAACGCGCTGAAACGGCTGCCGTGGACCTGGTGGGCTGATCCGGGACCGGGTTAGGCTGCGCGGGTGAAACGGGAGGGTGTAACGCGTGGCTAGCGCGAGCGGGGGCAAGGCGACGGTCCGGGCGATCGCCGCCGAGGCGGGGGTGTCGATCGCGACGGTCTCGCGGGTGATGAACGGGCAGGTGCGGGTCGCGCCCGACACCGAGAGCCGGGTGCGGCGGGCGGTGGCGCGGCTGGGCGCGCAGGCCCCGGCCCGGCGCGGCAGCGCGACCGGTGCGATCTACGTACGCTGCCCGTACGTCCTGACCGACTACTTCGGGGTGATCGTCTCGTCGGTCGCCGAGACGCTCGACCTGCACGGGCGGCGGCTGGTGCTGAGCGCGGGCGACGCGGCGCGGTCCACCCAGGTGCTGCCCGGACTGCCGGACGACCCGGGCATCGCCGGCGCGGTGCTGATCGTACCGCCGGAGCCCGAGCGGGAGTTGGAGGCGCTACGGGCGAAGGACTTCCCGTTCGTGGTGATCGACCCGCGCACCCCGCTGCCCCGGGACATCGCGTCGGTGTCGGCCGCGAACCTCACCGCCGCCCGCAGCGTCACCGCGCATCTGGTGGAGTTGGGGCACCGAAGGATCGGGGTGATCGGCGGGCCGGGCGACTGGCTGGCCGGCAAGTCCCGCCTCGCCGGGCACACTTCGGCGCTCGCGGACGCCGGGGTGCTGCCCGCCCCCGAGCTGATCCGCTCGATCGAGCCCACCGCCGACTGGGGCTACGCCGCGGCCTGCGAACTCCTCGACCTTCCCGAACGCCCCACCGCCCTGGTCGCGTTCAACGACAAGGCCGCGGTCGGCGCGCTGCGGGCGGCCTACGAGCGGGACCTGCATGTGCCGGACGGCCTCTCGATCACCGGCTTCGACGACATCGACCTGAGCCGCAGCACCGTGCCGCGCCTGACCACCGTCCGCCAACCCCTGGAGGAGATGGGCCGGATGGCGGTCTCCCTGCTGATGCGGCTGCTGGAGCAGCACACCGTGGACACGCTGCACGTGGAACTGGCCACCCAGCTCGTCCTGCGCGGCTCCACCGGCCCGGCTCCGGGCAGCACGGGCGGCACGGGCTGCGCAGAGCGCCCGAACACCCCTGAAACGTCGACGCGTTGAGACGAGAGGAGGCCGGGGCCGGCCCGGACCTGCCGCCGCGCCCCCATCCGCCCATGCCACAGCTCCAGTTGGTCCGTCCCGACCACGCCGCGGCGGTACTCGCCTTCGAGCGGGAGAACCGCGCGTACTTCGCGGCGTCGATACCCGACCGAGGGGACGAGTTCTTCGCCGAGTTCGACGCGCGGTTCGCGCAACTGCTCGCGTGGCAGGTCGCCGGGACGGACTACCAGCACGTGCTGGTGACCGAACACGGCGAGGTGGTGGGGCGGGTGAACCTGATCGCGGTGGCCGCGGACGGGTCGGCGGAGTTGGGCTACCGGATCGCGCAGAAGGCCAGCGGGCACGGCCTGGCCACCGCGGCGGTGCGCGAACTGCGTGAACTCGCCGCCACCGCCTACGGACTCACCACGCTGCGCGCCCGCGTCACCCACGACAACCCGGCCTCGCGCAGCGTCCTCGAACACAACGGCTTCGTCGCCGTCGCCGAGCTGTCCCTCAACGGGAAACCGGCCACCGCCTACCGCTGCGCACTCCCC
>NZ_JACEGK010000235.1:0-11564 GCF_056859195.1 Streptomyces sp. NH27 | reverse complement strand
CGCTTAGAGGACAGCGGCGACGGCCTGTCCGAGCCACTGAGCGACATTGCAACTCACCGCGTTTCCGGCCTGCATGGTCTTCTCCGCGTTGCTGTCGCCTCGGACGATGTAGGCGCCGGGGAAACGCTGGGCCGACAACTGCTCGCGCCACTGGAGCATCCGGAAGTAGCAGTCCTCCGCGGCCACGGCGCGGCTGGGACGCCGAAGCAGCCCGGCGGAGTCCACGGTTCCCAGGGTCAGGAGGGGACGGCTCGTCGGAGCGGGAGCCGTCTTGCGGTAGGGAATCACCAACCCGTGGTGATTGCCCCCTGCGTTGATGCTGGTCAGGGGACGGTCGACGGTGGAATGCCCCCCGTGCTTGCGGAGGGTGATGACGAAGGGGGGAGCGGCGAGGTCGGAGGAGGAGGCGTACTGGAAGCTGCCGGGGGGCACGATCAGCCCCTCGCCGATCTTGACGGTGCGCGACGGCAGGGGGCTGCGGTCGGGACGGAAAGCGCGCCCGTCGTGACCGGCGTGGTTGACCGTGACGAGCGACGGGTCGTCGGGGTAGGCGGCCAGGCCCGCATTGATGCGGCCCATGGTGGTCTCGGCCAGCGGCTTCTTGCGCTGGCCGATGAGCGTGCCGAGGTGTCTCCAGTCGATGATGTCGGCGGCGGGGCGGACGTAGGGCTCGACCCGCACGTCGGTGTCGTGGGCGGGGCAGGTGTAGTCGTACTGCTGGCCGTATTTCCCTATTCGGGTCAGCTTGTGGCCCTCGCGCCAGGTCTGCTGGGCGATGACGTCCTGCTCGCACTCCCCGCAGTAAGCTGTTGGGTGAGGCGCGACGTCCGGCAGCCGGATTCCGACGCGAGTGAAGACGATGTAGAGACGGTCGCGCCATTGAGGTGCGGCAGCATTCTCCGGGCTGCCGATGTGTGCCGAGGAGACGCACGCGATCTGGTGGTTGTATCCGAGCTGACGCATCCCGTCGAGCCACCAGTCGAACAGAATTCAGTCCAGTGCGAACTCGACGACATTCTCAATCAGAATCGCCTTGTACTGGTGGACTTGGGCGGCGCGGATGACATCGAATGCCGTGGCACGTGTGCGTTGGAAAGCCGCATCGGGAAGAGCGAGCCACTCCTCGTTCGTCATGTCGGCGCGCACTTTCCGGCTTCGGCGTCTGCCTCCAGCGGGGGAGAGTTCAGTGCAGATCGGGCTCGCCCACAGCACATCGGTCTTGGGCAGTCTGCGCATGTCGTAGTTGCTGACATCGGCGCACACATGCTCCGCATACGGGTGGTTGGCGACATGCGTCGCAATGGCGGTGAGCCAGTGATTTGCGGCGAGGAGGAGTTCCCATCCCGCGGCAACTAGGCCGGTGCTGGCGCCGCCCGCGCCACAGAAGATGTCGGTGAAGGTGATCAAGGCCGGTCCTCGGGTCTCGGTCCCGTTGGTGGAGGGCGTGCCGGGCCCGGTTGCCCTCCGGGCCCGGCACGGGGAGTGGTGCGAGGATGAGGGTCAGTCGACGAAGTGCGCCGATGCGACCTCGGCCAAGATCAGGGTGTTGAGTCGATTCACCAGTGCGGGCAGGATCTTGACGGTGGTGGAGGCGCTGCCGTCGGCGTACGCGATGGTGATTTCGGCGGCGCCCGGTCGTCCCGCGGTCGCGATGCTCGACGGGAGCGCGGCGAGTTCCTCCAGGAGCCAAGCCAGGGTGGCGGGGGAGCCCAGCCTGCGCTGGGTGCCGCGCGCGGGGTTGATCCCGCCGTAGCGTACGAGCAGTTCGCTGACGTAGCGGGCGGTGCTGTCGGCCATGAGTTGGACGTCTGCGGTGGGCACGGCAGCCTCGGGTGAGCTGTTGTACACCAGCGCGCGGACGTTCCCGTCCAGGTGGTGCTGGACGTGCCAGCCGGTGACCTCCTCCAGGCGCGGAGGGAGTGCCTCGGGAGCGCCGACCAGCAGGTGGCCGTCGCCGTGCAGAGGAACGCGGATGATCCAGCCGCCGCCGTCGGCCTCTCCGAGTTGAGCGGCCAGCCTCCTGCCCCTGAGCGCGTCAAGGACACCGTGGTACTGCCGCATGTACTCGTCCCGGGAGTAGGCGAAGCCGACCACGAAATCGAGGAGCGGTCGGACCTCCGTGGGCCACGGGAGGAAGCCGGACCTGCCGGTCGCGGCCCCGATGCTGGTCCGCTGCTGCCAGAAGATTCCGCGGTACCGACTGCTTCGACCGGGCGAAAGGAGCAGTTGGTCGTAGCTGCACGGAAGGGTGACGATCAGCACGCCGTCAAAACTGCGAACGGATATGCCCGCGGTGCGCAGTTCGCGCTCCAATTGGTCCAGATCGATGAGTTCGGTCATTTTGACCTCCGATGGCGGTGGAGTTTGGGGTCTTGCCCTGACCCCCTCTGACATATGTAAATCTATCGACCGGCGTTATCGGATGTCAATTGGAATGAGCGCCTACGCTCGTAATTGATGCGGTGGAATGGAAGTGCGTTGATTTTCGAACGACGGGCGTGCGGTCGGCGTGCGGCGTTCACCCGGCACGGGCCTGGGCCGTAGGAGATGCCCCCTGGCCCATCCCGGCGGAAAGAGATTGTGGGGGGCCGTCGGGAGGAGTGCAGGGGAGGGTGCGGGCTTTTGTCGTAGTGACGAAGGAGCGGAGAGAAAAGCCCGTGACCGACCTTGCGCGCAGCCCGCCGCGGCCCCCCAGAATCGACAGCCGGGAAGGGAAAACCCACGTCCGGCAGGGCGCCGCGTGCGAATATCAGCGGGGGCCGTTCGCGCGGGGGCGGTAGCGACCTAGCTCCAGAGATCGCGCGATCAGGTCGCGGGGGACATTGGGCAGGAGTCGGCATGCGTCGTCGAGGGTCGCCTCGTCCGCGGTGGTCCGCGCTGTGTGGCTCTGGGATGGACCGAGGGGGCGAGTGAGTTCGAGCCGAGTGCCGCCCCGGGTGCCATCGGCGTCGAGGACGAGCCTCAGACGCAGCGGTTCGTCCCCCCACTGGCAGGTCGCGCTCCCCGAGTCGTGCCCGCGCCGAGAGGCGGGGTCGAATTCATCGTCGTCCACCTCAGCTGAGGCGGATGAAACTCTCCTCTGGTCGCCCCCCGGCGTGGTCATGTTGCCTTCTCCCTGTGTGAGGCCACGAATTCCCGAAAGATGATGCATATGCCACTGCATCATGTCGAGTGCGCAGTGCGCACCGTCTGTAGTGCACCTCTGACCGCTTGGAACTGGCCCCTGTGTGCCGCGGGGCGGAGCAGGTTCGGGTTCGCGCGTCCGAGAGGGGGCTCAGCTCCGCCGTGATGTGGTGCGCGAGTACCAGGCGATGGGGTCCGCGCAAGGTGTTGTCGCGCCGTCGAGAGCGCCACGGGTGCGGTGGCTCCGGCAAGGGCGGCGATGCCGGCCTGATCGGACGACCGAAGGCCAGCGTCTACTGCCGCGAGGATGTGATGCCAACCGACCGGCCGCGGTACGTCGGCAGGCCGAACGCCCGTTACCGGTCGGGCGACGTCCCCTTCCGACGCGAACCGGAGTTCGGGTGGAGCGGCGATCTGCGTCGCGAGGATGGGCACAGGTCCTCCAGCGTCGGCCTACGCGGCAAGAAGCGAGCATGCGTTTATGGCCGTCATTTCGGATCGCTACCACAGAAGTCCCGTTGAGCAGATGAGTTCTGATGGCGCGTCAGTTCTGAGGTTTGATCCCGTGGATACCACGAGGCGCAGAGCATCGTCCTGGCCGTTGAGGTGATTCAGCTCAGGAGCAGAAACGGCCAAAGCGGGTCTTCCGCTGACCACGGTGGCGGAGAAGCCAGATCGGGAACGGAAAGTGTCGCGAGCCATCTCGCCACGGCCGGATGGGAATCCCCGCCCTCTGGCACGAGGTCGGGCAGGCAGCGGACTGTTTTTCCCTCCGACGTCGGGGGCAGACCGGCGCCCAGGTGATACCACACGACATCCTGCTGCAGGTGAGGGATGACGTGGCCTGTGACGGCGGTGTGCACTTCGGGACTGACCCACAGGCTGACGACGCTCCTGACGGATCGGACTGCCGGTGCCCAGTCCGACCGCGCGGCCGAGTCTGCACTCATCCTCATCGCATCGGAAGTCGCGCACGGATACGGCAGGAGCACGCTGGTCACGCTCGCACCGTGATGACGGAGACCATCCGTTACGGCGTAGCCGGCCGGCGTGTTCGCGAGGACCAACACGTCAGCGGAATGCACAGCCCCTCCCCTTCTCAGGTTCGGCGAGCACACTGGGCGTCGCACACCGGTGGGGATCGAAAGCGGTTCGGGCTGTCATATCTCTGTGCATATGACCAGCACACGCCATTGAGCGCTTCCCGGAAAGGGTCGCTGGGGACCCGGGTCGGAAACGACCCTGGTCGCTCTCGACCCATTTGGGTCCCCTGAACAGGCGAATCAGCGATCGACCTCCCAAGATGAAGACGAGAACTTTGCGAAATCTTGGTGGAGGTGGCGATGCCGGACCCGGGTCTTCCGCATGTCCCCGACTTGATGCGACACTGGCGTGAGCGCATCGACCCCCGAGAGATTCCCGCTGCCGCCGGCTTCCCGGAGGACAGGTTGGCACGGGGATTGACCGTCGGGCTGGCCGCCGAGCTGCTAGGCGTGACCGAGCGGCACTACCGGCGGATCGAGAAGGGCAGTGCTCACGGCGTCAGCCTAGGATTGGTCACCAGGATCGTCGAGATGCTGTCCCTGTCGTCGTGGGAGGCCGAGATCCTCTACGCCTGGTGCGGCCACCGGGCCCCTGCCCAAGTGCGCCCCGAAAGTGCCAAGATCCCGCCATACCTGCTGAAGATCCTCCACGCCGAGGAGCACGGCGCCTATTGGTGGACGAACTTGTACGAGGTCGTAGCGGTCAACCGCCGAGGCGCTGCGAATTGGCCCTGGCTCAGGGACGGCACGAACGTCTTGGACTCTCTTCTGACCGGCGAAGGACGTGAGCAGTGCCGTGAGTGGGAGTCCCGCTGGGCGCCGCCCCTGCTGTCCCAACTGCGTCGTGAACTCGTGTCTCCAACGGGGGGAGAAAGACCCGGGCTTGAGGCACTGCTGCGGAGGGTCTGCCGAGATCCGGAGGTTGCGCGAATCTGGCGGAGCACCGCCGATGTGCAGCCGCGGTTCCACGGGACGGCACGCCCGATGGTCATGCCGCCGTGGGGGCCGGCTCCCGTACAGATCATGGTGTCGGCCCTGGTCCCGTTCGTGCGGCCGGATCTGCGGTTCGTGTGCGGAGTGCCTGATGAGTCCGTCACACCTCAGTTGCCTCCACTGGATGCACGTGCTGACCCAGCACCGCCGACTGAAGGCGAGGGACTGGACAAGCCGTGACGTGGGGCACGGTCAGAGGGCGTAGGACAGTCCCAGGTCGTCGCCGGGGCGGTGGAACTCCTCCAGGGCGAGGGGTTCGTTGTGGTCGACCGCGGTAATGCGGAGGGTGGCCAGGATGGGGACGCCTTCGGGGCGCCGCCGCTCCGACCGCTGGTCCGAGCCAACCGCAACCGCGTACGAGCGAGACCCCGTCACCCCGAGAGCCGGCGCCGCGCACACCCGCCCCCCGAGCGGACCGGCCCGGCCCTCCAGGTACCCACGACAGGCAGACCTCGCGCTAGCCGCAGCACCGCGGCAGGGCGCCTCGACAGCGAGGCGGCGGCACGGGCCCCCGCGGCCGGGTCGGGGTCACCTTCCTGCGGGCTGATCCGTCAGAGGCGTGTCGCTCGACCGCCGATCCGCTCGGGACGTGTGCGCCTCCCGGCAATCACGGTCACTCCGGCGATGACCAGTCAGCAGGTCTAGGCACGGCCCAGTTGGTTGACGACTGCCTCGACGGCGTCGCGGCTCTTCGTCGAGAGAGCAGCGATGGCCGTGACGATCTCCGGCACACCCTCGGACGTCAGGGCGTCGATCGTCTCAGGCGATGCCAGAAGCGTGCCGAGGGCATCGAGCAGGGCTGGGTTGGCGATGATCACTTCGACCGTGCGGCGCTGCTCGTCGCTCAGCGAGGCAAGGCTTTCGATGATCGTGCGTGCCCGCGCGTCACCGAAGAGCGTGAGCTTGTCGATCTGGCGTACCACCTCACGTACCACAGACAGGTCGACCGGCGCGTCAGAGTCCCCTTCCACCGTGATCTCGGTGACGTCGCGTCGCTTGAGGGCGCCGAGGAGTTCCAGCTCCGTGTCCAGGCGTCGGTAGTCGCCCCCATCGCCTACGAGATAGCCGACGGGCACTCGGAAGTACATCGCCAGTGCCCGCACATCGGCGATCTTCGGATTTTCCTGGTGGCCCTTGGCCAGGTTGAAGATATGGGCGCCGGACATCGTCGCCCCCGTCTTCTCCGCGATCGCGGCCGCCAGGCGCTCGTACGACAGGGGCGGGTCGCCCTTAGGCGTGGTCAGGTCCCGGAGGAGCTGGATCTTACCCGCGAGAGTGTGCGGGCCTGCTGCGGTACCCGGCGCCTCATCGGGCATGTGGCCCTGCCATTTCCGTCGAAGTGATCGTGATGGTGATTGCCTCCAAGCTACGTCATCCACGATCGTTGACGTGGCGACCCAACCGATGGTCTCCGGACCGTGATCTGCTGCGCGGATCGCTCGGAATCGCGCGCGCTCGTACACAGCCGTCGACGTACGAGGATCTGGTGCCTGTGCTCGAACCGGGCTACCCGCGGTCGGGACATCCGACGTTGGCGTCTATGTCTGTAGATGACTTACTTCGTGTATCCGTAATGTCGGTATTGCGCTCTCGCCTTCCTTGGTCACTCGAACTACGCTGACGCATCTGTCATCAATGATTGTTGATGGCAGGTGTTGTTTGCTGCCTGTTTCCGAGTGGCGACGCACCCGTACGAGCTTGGGGAGGACCAGTGCCGATATCCAGACGAATCATCGCGGGGAGCCTTGCGACGGTGGCGGGCGTCACCGTCGCCGTTGCTACAGTGCCCGCCGCCCAGGCGGCAGACGTAGGGACGATGAAGGTCTCCTGCAGCGCGGTCAATATCCGATCGGGACCGAGCCAGCACAGCACCATTCTCGGGGTGGCGTATCGCGGGGACACGATGCGGGTGAACCAGTTCGCCTACAAGGTGTCGGAGCGCCGGTGGTACAGCCGGGGCACGGTGACCCGGCGGTCGGACGGCAAGAAGAAGACCGGCTACGGCACGTACGACTGCATCAACCCCTACGGCGAGACGCCACCGCCGGCTTACCCCAAGCGACCCTGAGCGCACGCCTGCGCATCTGGGCCTGCCTTGCCCGCCGGTTGTCCGGCTTTGACGCGCTGCGCTGACCGGAGCCACCGAAGCAGTCGCCCCTTCCACTGACCCACGCGGCTGCATAGCGGATGGCGCGTGGGGGCGCCGGCGACGTGACGGTGCCCCACCCTCCTGCCCCGCCTCCGGGAGTTACCGCGTGTCCGTATCCAGCACCGCCCCTGCCCACTCCATGGAAGAGCGGCCGCAGCGGCCGGCCCGTTGGCCGCGCCCTGTGCGCGCCCTGCTGATCGGCACTCTGGTCGCGCGCTCCTTGGGTTTCGCCTATCCCTTCCTCACCTACCGTCTGTCGTCCGGTCTTGGGTACACGCCGGTGACCACCGGGCTGGTCCTGGCGGTGTTCGGCGCTGGGTGGCTGGTGGGCCAGTTGTGCGCCGGGTGGGCGGTCGACCGGTTCGGGTACCGGGACACGCTGCTGGGGACGGTGGTCCTTGGGGCCGCGACGCTACCGCTCTTGGCGGTGGGAACTGGAGTGTCCTGGCTGCTCGTGGCGTCGGGACTCGCCGGCCTGGCGTATGACTCGCCGAGGCCGGCGGTCTCGGCGGCGATCACCGACCTGGTCGGCGACCTGCGCGACAGGGCCGTGATCAGCGGCTGGCGGCTGGGTGCCATCAACATCGGTGCGGCCGTCACCGGCGGTCTCGGTGGCCTGCTCGCCGACCGCGTCGGCTACCTCACCTTGTGCCTGGCCAACGGCGCGAGCTTCCTCGCCTTCGGCGCGGTGGTCCTGCCCGCGCTGCCGCGTCAGCCGGAGAAGCGTGCCAACCGGCGCCGGTCCGGCGCTGTCTCGGCGACCAGAGCCGCTGCGGGTGACCCCCGGCTGTGGATGCTGTGCGCCAGCAGCATGGCGGCGATGACCTGCGCTGTAGGCCTGATGTCGACG
The DNA here is from genome assembly GCF_056859195.1 of Streptomyces sp. NH27. Taxonomy (NCBI): domain Bacteria; kingdom Bacillati; phylum Actinomycetota; class Actinomycetes; order Kitasatosporales; family Streptomycetaceae; genus Streptomyces; species Streptomyces sp. NH27. Next base: position 3,406 of record NZ_JACEGK010000235.1, on the reverse strand, counting down.
CTGCCCCTGATGATGGCGCGCGACGGGCTGTCCACCGAGTCGTATGGGTGGACGCAGGGTGTTGACGCTGCCTTGGTGCTGGCGCTCACCCCGCTGCTCAACCCAGTCCTCAGCCGTCTCGCGGGAAGAGCCCGTCCCCTTCTGGCCGCTCAGGCGCTGAGCGCACTCGTCCTCGGCGTCGGCATGGGCAGCACCGGGGTCGCCCACACCACCGTCACCTACAGCGTCGCCGTCGCGGTGGCCGTTCCCGGCGAAATCGCGCTCTACATTGCCAGAGCAACCCGGCCCGGATGGTCAGCGCATCCAGCGTGCACGCCTCCAGGTCGTTGGCCTCGGCGTAGAGCAGCGACAGCACGTCGCGCCGGCCCTGCGGGAGGCGGGCCGGCTGCTCTTCATCGGCGGGCTCCAGGAGTAGCGGCTCCGGCGTGGACTGCATCGCCAGACCGGACAGCGTGATGCTCCGGGCCCGGAGCTTTTCCGGTACTGCCGGGTCGAGCGTGTGGAGTTCGTCCTCGCAGCTCTCCAGCAGCAGTGCGCGGGCCTCGGCGTCGCTAGGGGCGTCGAGATGGGCGACGGCCGGGAGTTCGACAAGGTAGGCGCGAGGGGCGGTGGGCGGGCTCTCCAGGGGCTGGGACACGGGTACTCCTCGAAGGTGTCGGGGGTGTTGGCGGATGGCTCCGGGCGGTACGGTCGGGCCCGGCGGGCGACGGCCTGCCCGCCGGGCTCATCGCTCACGCGGCGGCAGCCTGCCGTGCGAACTGAACGCACGCCGGGAAGTCCGGCTTGAGGTCGGGCCCCCTGCGCCGCTGGGCCTTTCTGGCGCACTTCAGCCGCTGGGACCCGTTGTCCAGTTTGCGGGTCACCAGGTGCACGCACGCGCCGCACCGCACCGCAGGCTCCGCGTTGTACGGCTCCAGGAGGGGCTGCAACGTGGCGGGGTGGATGCCGCGGTCGAGTTCGATCCGTACGGCTCCGCGGCCTGTCGTGGCCGGGGGGATGGTGTTGACGGACACGGTGTGTCGTCCTTTCGATCGTCTTCTCGGGAGGCGGTGGAGCTCAGGTGGCACGGGCATCCCAGGCGGAGACCCAGCACGCCTCGAAGTTGGCGTCGTGGTGGTCGGCGAAGTCGACCAGGCAGGCCAGCAGCCTTGCCATCGCGGCGGTGAAGCGCAGTGGCACCCCGGATGCGCCGCCGCCCTCGACGAAGGCCGTCAGTGCGCGGGCGACGCCCTTCTGCGGCGCCGCGGCGAGATCGGCCAGCGGGCGCTCGTCCTCCGGCCAATCCGGGAGCATTGGCCCATCAGTGCTGATCAGGTATGCCCGGCCCAGGATCAGCTCGTGGCCGGACTCCATGAAGGCCGCCAGGTCCAGCATCTCGGCGATGAAGGCCGTCAAGGTCTCCGCGATCACGGCCGCGTCAACTGGACCGGTGAGGAAGTCGGACAGCGCGCGTTCTGCCCGGACAAGGGCGGCCCGCTGCGCATCAGAGGCGCGAGGCATGGGTGAACTCCGTTCGGGCGGTAGCTCCGCCACGCCTCAATAATACTGCCGCATAAAGAGTTATGCAATATCTGGTTGATCTGTTGGGCCGCACTTCGGGGCGGCGCAGCGGCTGTCAGGGGGCAGCGTGTGGTCACCGGGGGCGGGCTGGTGCGTGGCAGCGAGGATGGCCTTGATCCGCGGGACGGTCTGCCCGGTTGCTCGGGCGATGTCTCCCGGGGTGACCCGCCGCAGTGCCAGAGCGGCGACGGCGCTGTGCAGTGCGTCGTCCCGGGTGTTCTGTGCCGCGCGCAGCCTCTCCAGCTCCGGCGTCACCGCGACGACCGTGACGTCCACGGTCACGCCGATCAGCGCGAGCGCCCGCTCTACGTTCTGCCGGACCGCCCTTAGGCTCCGGCCGTGCCCATATACCCCGTGCTCGGGGATGTGCACGACCCAGGACCGGCCGCTCCGGGTGGCCCGGCACTCCAGGGCGTCGGTTGCCGGGCGCTGGTCGGTGTCGCTCATCGGGCGCTCCTCATATCGGTGATGACCTGGTGGGCGACTGCGTCGGGGACGGGCGTGGGCAGCACGAGCTGCTGAGTGCCGATCCGGTACACCGCGTGCGACGTGCTGGTGCCGTCGATGGCGGTGACGGTGTAGCCGAGCTGCCGGGCCGCAGCCCGGATACGCGCCAGGCCGCTCTGGTCGGGGCCTGCGCGAAGCCCGGCGGTGACCTCCTGGGCCTGCTTCCACTCCTTCAGCGTGATGACCGGCTCGTGGGTGATCTGAGGCGACCACACCCACTCGGAGATGGGGTTGAGCCTGGAGAACCCAGGGCGTCCCGTCCGGGTGGCCTTCCGGTTGTATACCTGGTGCCCGGTCAACTTGGGGTTAGCGATCAGTCCCTCGACCAAGTTGTGCGTCCACCGGTGCGCGGGCGGGTAGCGATCGAGATCCGCCGCCAGGATCGCGATGATGTCCGCGGCCTTCAGGTGCTCCTCGCGTCGCAGGCGGTGCAGCTCCCGTGCAGCGTCGAACCGCCGCCGATCCTCGTGCGGGGCGAGCTTCTTCTTCGGCCGCTGAAGGCCGAACCGTCCCGGCGGCGCCGCCGGGGCATTCTCGTCGACCACTGCGGTGTAGGGGTAGGGCGGGTAGCCGTGGTTCCAGCCGCGGGCGGCGTGCTGGTACTGGCCGCCCATGCTCATCTCTAGCATGACCGCGCGGTATCGCTCCGCGTCCACTTGGCCGTACCGGCGCACGCTGAGCCGGCCGGACTCGGTGCCGCCGATCGGTTCGTTGGCGTAGATCATCTCCACGCCGGCCTGCTTCAGGGCATGCTCCACGGTGAGGCTGGTCAGCATGATGCGGGCCACGCGGTCGGAGCGCTCGGCGATGGCGCGCGTGACCCCCATGTGCGCGGCCCGCTCCATGAGGTCCTGGAATCCGCCGTCACGAGGGGTGGGGACGCCGAGCCGGTCGTAGACCTCCTGGGGCTGGAGACCGCGCAGTTCCGGCGGCAACATTCCGCTCTCCACGTCCCAGAAGTACGCGTGGAATTGCTCGCCGGGCTCAAGCCGGGCGGAGGCGTACTCCACCTGCCGCGGGATGGAGGAGGCCGGGTTCTGTGTCCCGTCCTTGGTGGAGACCCGGCCGACAAAGACGGTCCGGCGTGGGCGAAGGTCGACCGGCCGGTAACCCGGCAGGTCAGACAGGTCGATGGGGGGGCCGAAGGAATTCATGGTCCTTCCTGGAAGTCGGGGGGCCGGGCAGAGCCGGCCCATCTGCTGTGGTCGGTGGCTAGTACTGCAACCGCATCTGCCGTGACAGGTGCTGGATTGGCTCGTTGTTCCGACTGTGCGATGAATCGTTGACGGTTGAGCAGGTCGAGTCGTGGTCCGAGGGGATAGCCGGGTTCCATGCCCGG
>NZ_JACEGK010000234.1:0-11672 GCF_056859195.1 Streptomyces sp. NH27 | reverse complement strand
GGTGCACACGGGGTGCGTGGGTCGTACGGGTTCGACGGGTCTCACGGGGTCACGCCATCATGTGCCGGGCCGGTACGCGGTGAGCCTGGGGTGGTGGCGCAGACTTTCACCCGCACGGTTGTGACCGGGCACAAAGCCGGGAGCGGCACTTCACACCGGGGTTACCCGTAGGTAATAGTGGAAGGTCCCGTATCGGGGCGCGTACGGCCCCGCGATCCGACCCGCGCGCCCGAAACCCGCGAGGTGCCCTGTGACGACGCAGCCCGCGGCGGCGCAACGCCCCGCCGCCCCGATCACCATCGGCGGCATCCCGCTCGAAAAGCGCCTGGTCACCGCCGTGCACGAGCTGGCCGCGCGCGTGGTCGCCCGGCTGACCGAGCGGATACCGGTGTACGCGTCACTGCCCGCCGAGCAGCTGCGGGGCGACATCACCGCGGTCGTGGTCCGCGGCATCCGCTCCTTCGCGCAGGTGCTGCGGACCGGGGAGCCGCCCACCGTGGCCCAGTTGGCGCTGACGCACCGCTCGGCGGCGCGCCGTGCGCAGGAGCACATCCCGCTGGACGCGGTGGTCGGGGCGTACTTCCTGGGCGCGTACGAGTGCCTGGACGAGGTGCTGGCGGACGCCGGGCCGGAGGATCTGGCGGATGTGCTGGCCGCGCAGAAGCTGCTGCTGCGCTACCTCGACGCGGTCACCGAGTCGGTGTTCGCCGGGTACATCGCCGAGAACCAGGCCGCGCTCGGCGAACGGCGGAGCGCGCGTCAGGCGCTGCTGTCGGCGCTGCTGGACGGCGGCGCGGCGCGGCAGGCGGCCGAGCGTGCGGGGATGCGGCTGCCGGAACACTACTGGGTGGTGAGCGTGGCCGCCGCCCCGCACCCGGACGAGCACACGCCCGGCGTCGACCCGGGCATCGCCGCGGGCCGCAAACTGCGCCGGATGCGGGCGGAGTTGGACCGCTGGGCGCACGGCGAGGCGCTGTCGGCGCTGTCACCCGACGGCGGGGTCGCGCTGGTCCCGGCCGCGTCGGCCCACGACCCGGGGCCGGCGCCCGCCGCCAACGTGGGCACCAGCACCCATGCCGGCCCCAACTCCGGCTCGAACTTCCATCCTGGCTCCAGCCCCAACTCCAGCCCCGACGCCGACTTCGACCGGCTGGCCGGCCTCCTGCGGGACATGGCGCGGGCCTGCGGGGCGGAGCTGACCGCGGCGGTGGTTGCCGCGCCGCCGCAGGACGTCGCCGCAGCGGCCCGGCTGGCCGCCCGGGTGCGGCAGGTCGCCGAGAGCTGCGGGCGCGGCCCGGGCCTGTACCGGCTGGACGACGTGCTGCTGGAGTACCAGCTCACGCTGCCCAGCCCGGCCCGCGATCGGCTCGCCGCGCTGCTGCGCCCGTTGGAGGGCCGCGCCGACCTGCTGGAGACGCTGCGTACGTTCCTGGCCTGCGGGCTGGACCGGCGGCGTACCGCCGAGCGGCTGCACATCCACCCGAACACGGTGGACTACCGGCTGCGCCGGACCAGCGCGCTGACCGGGTTGAACGCCGCGCACGGCCCGGACCTGCCCAGGCTCCAGGCCGCGCTGGCGGCGTACGGCGCGTGAAAGCGCGTGAAAGCGCGCGGGTCAGCCCTTGCTCGATCCCAGGGACAGGCCCGCGATGAACTGCCGCTGGAGGCACAGGTAGACCACCAGCGTCGGGATCGCGGCGATCATCGCGGCCGCGGCGATGAGGTTCTGGTTGCTCACGAACTGCCCCTGGAGGTTGGCGAGAGCCGAGGTCACCGGCCGCTTGTCGCCCGACGACATCAGGGTGATCGCCCAGAAGAAGTCGTTGTAGATCCAGGTGGTCAGCAGGGTCGCGAGCGCGGCCAGCGCCGGGCGGCACAGCGGCACGGTCAGCCGCCAGAACCTGGTCCACAGGCCGGCGCCGTCCACGAGCGCGGCCTCGTACATCTCACCGGGGATCGACTTCATGTAGTTGCTCAGCACGAACACGCAGAAGCCGAGCTGGAAGGAGACGTTGATGACGATCAGACCGAAGATCGAGTTGTACATCAGGCCGCTCTCCGCGAGGAACTGCGGCAGCGGGATCTTCAGGTAGATCCGGTAGAGCGGGGTGATGATGACCTGCTGCGGCAGCAGGTTGCCGGCGGTGAAGACGATCAGCAGCGCCACGTTGATCTTCAGGTTGACGCGGACCAGGACGAAGGCGACGCCCGAGGCCAGCGCCAGCACGATCACCACCGCCGGTACCGTGATCATTACCGAGTTCCAGAAGAAGTGCGGCATGTTCGACTGGGACCAGGCGTCCCGGAAGTTCTGGAACGTCAGGTGGTGCGGCAGCGACACGTAGCCGTACTTGCTGGTGTCGGAGTAGGGGCGCACCGCCACGTAGAGGGCGAAGAGGATCGGCAGGATCCACAGCACCGAGGCGATGATCAGGAACGCCTGCGAGGCGATCTGCCCGCGCAATCGGGGCTTGGCACCGGGGCCGCCGACCCGCGGCGCCTCGGCCCGCGGCCGGGTAAGGGTCTCGGAGCTCACGCTTTCTCCTTGTTCGCTTCTCCGCCTGCTCGGCGAAGCCGCAGGCGGTTGCTTGTCTGCACGTCGCCTGCCTCGCATGCGTCGCTCACGGGGTGTCCTCCCGGCGGAACGTCTGATAGAGGAAGATCGTGATCGGCACCAGGGAGATCACCAGGAGCACCACGCCGAGTGCGGAGCCGAAGCCGACCCGCTGGGTCTCGCCGACGATGTTGGAGGTCACCAGCACCGACAGCATTTCGAGGCCGTTGATGCCCTTGTTGGTGATGTAGACCAGGTCGAAGGCGCGCAGGCTCTCGATGACGGTGACCACCATGATGACGATGTTGATCGGCTTCATCACGGGGAAGATCACCCGCCAGAAGGTCTGCCAGGGGTTCGCGCCGTCCATCAGCGCCGCTTCGCGCAGCGTCGGGTCGACGGCCTTGAGCCCGGCCAGGTAGAGGATCATCACGTACCCGGCCTGCCGCCAGGTCGCCTCGACCAGCACCGCCCACAGGTTCAGATGGGGGTTGCCCAGCCAGTCGATGGCGTTGCTGTTCCCGTTTCTGCCGATCACGGTGTTGATCAGGCCGTAGTTCTGGGAGTAGACGAACTCCCAGATGATGCCGATCAGCGCCAGCGACAGCATCACCGGCAGGAAGAGCAGGCTCTGGTAGATCCGGGTGCCGCGCATGCCGCGGTCGAGCAGCACCGCGAAGAGCATGCCCAGCGGGGTGGCGATCACCACGAAGACCGCCAACCAGATCAGGTTGTGGCGGACCGCGGGCCAGAACTCCGGGTAGATGGTGGCGGCCTGGTGGTAGTTCTGCACGCCGTACCAGCAGCCGTTGTTGAGGATCGACGGCATGTTCGGCTTGCACGTCTTCTCATGCAGGCTGCCCACGCCGTTCCACTTGGTGAACGACAGCAGGACCGTGCCGATCGCCGGGAACCACACGAAGACCAGGTCGAGCAGGAGAGGTATGCCGAGCAGCAGCGCGACCACGATCCGGTCGCGGGTGTTCATCGTGCGCAACCGCCGACGGCGGCGCCGGACCGGGGACTTGGAGTCCTCGGGCTTGTCCGACACCGCCGCCGGGGTACGCCCCTGGGACGTAGCGCTCATCAGGAGTAGATCGCCTTCGCCTGCTTCTCCGCGCTCTGCTGGAGCTTGGTGATGTTGGAGGTGCTCGGGTCGTCGATGAACTTCTGGCAGATCGCGATCATCGCGTTGGCCATCGCCGGGTCGGAGTCGCGGTCCATGAACTGCGCGACCGCCTTGCACTTGGCGATCTCTTCCACCGACTTCTTCTGGATCGCGTTGTACGTCGGCACCTGGAGGCCGGTGACCAGGCCGACGTCCCACTGGTCGGTCTTGAGGTACGTCGACTCGGCCGGGCCGGTGCCGATGTACTCCAGGATCGCCTTGGCGGCGTCGGTGTTCTTTGCCTTCTTGCTGAGCATGAACCCGTCGGTGGGCGCGTCCATGTAGTCCTGTCCCCACTGCGGGTTGACCGCGGGGAAGGTGAAGAAGTCCAGGTCGGCCAGGTCGGCCTTGTCCGTCACGTACTGCGCGGCGACCTGGTTGGTGCCCTGGAACATCATCCCGGCCTGCTTGGCCTCCAGGGTCTTCGCGGCGTCCTGCCACAGCCGGCCGTTGGCGCCGGTCTGCATGTAGGGCATGAGCTCGGCCCAGTGCTGGAAGACCGTGTGCACGCCCTGGTCGGTCCACGGGATCTTGTGGGTCATCAACTTGTTGTGGTAGTCGTACCCGTTGATCCGCATGTTGAGGATGTCGAAGGTGCCGAGCGCGGGCCAGCCGTCCTTGTCGGCGAAGGCGATCGGGATCAGACCGTCCTTCTTCATCTGCTTCGCCAGCGCGATGTATTCGTCCCATGTGGTGGGAATGGTGTAGTGCCGCCTGGCGAACTCGCTCTTGTTGTAGAAGACCACCCACGGGTAGTTGTAGATCGGCACCAGGTACTGGTGGCCGTCAAGACCGGTGGAAAGCTTCTTCGCCGCGGGGCTGAAGCTGCCGCCTATCTTCTCCCACACATCGTCGATCGGCTCGACCAGACCCTGCGCGGCGAAGTACTGCATGCGGTATCCGGCGAACCAGGTGAACAGGTCGTCCGGGGTGCCCTGCAGGTAGCTGGTGATGTTGTTCTGGAAGGTGTTGTGGTCGACCGTGTTGATCTTCACCTTCACCTTGCTGGACGCCGTCGCGGCGGTCGTCAGCGCGGCGAAGGCGTCCTTGGGCGCCGAATCGGAGTAGTTGGACCCGAAGGTCACCGTGCTCCCCGCGACGGGCTTCTTGCTGCCCGAGTCCTTCTTCTTGTCGTCGGAACCACCGCACGCCGCGAGCAGGCCGCCGCCGGCGGCGGTGAGGCCGGCGACCCCGACGCCCTTGAGCAGGTTCCTGCGGGTCGCGGACAGCGGGCTGCCCGTGATACCCGACGACTCGACCTCCGACATGGTGCCTCCATGTGTGTGTGGGCGTATCTGGTGGACGGCTGGCGAATACCCGGGTGCGGAACCTCCCGGCGACCCTTCCCGCCGATCCGTTTCCAACAGAAGTCACCAAGATGAAACGCCATCGCAATCGCAGGGTAGTTCTACGCCACATGCAGAAGACCGTCAACGCCCTGCTGTCGATGCGTTGCCGGACCGTGATGCGCACACCGTGTTGAATCGTGTTCGCTTCCGTCAACTCGATAACGGGGAAGGCCGAACGGGCCGTGCGCGCGGGTGCCGCCCACCGCGGCCGACGGCCCGTCAAGGGGGGCTGCGGCGTGCCCGCGCGAGCGCCGCCGGAGCTGTTCGACTTGATCGTGCCTACTGGCTACCCTCGGTGCCCGTTCGGTGCCAGGCTGTCGTCATGAAGGGCTTCATTCCGCAGGAGACAACGAGTTTCGTGGGTCGTGGACCCGAACTGGCGCGGCTGGACGGCCTGCTGGCGACACGTCGGCTGCTCACGCTCACCGGTGCGGGCGGGGTCGGCAAGGCCCGGCTTGCCCAACGCGCCGCCAGGCGGCTGGCCGAGCAGGCGCCCGAGATCGTCCCCGACGGCGTGTGGTGGGCCGATCTGGCCACCCTCGACGGCGACGACCTGCTGCTCGCCACCGTCAGCGACGCGGTCGACCTGTCCGACCACTCCCCGCGGATGCCGGTGGAGGCGCTGTGCGAATGGCTGTCCGGGAAACGGCTGTTGCTGGTGCTCGACTCCTGCGAGCACCTGGTCGACGCGGTCGCCCGGCTGGTCGACGAAGTGCTGGCCGCCGTGCCGGGGCTGAGGCTGCTGACCACCAGCCCGCCGCCCGCTGGAGTGCGCGGCCGAGCAGGTCATCGAGGTCGCCCCGCTGGCGGCCGGCCCCGACGCGCTGGCACTGTGCACCCAGCGCGTCGCCGACCAGGACCCGAACGCGCTGTCCGCCGAAGGCGCGGCCGAGGCCGCCGAGTCGATCTGCCGGCGGCTCGAAGGCATCCCGCTGGCCGTCGAGTTGGCCGCCGCCCAGGTCGGTCCTTCGGTGTCCGTCGCCGATGTCGCCGCCCGCCTCGGCTCCCGCTTCGACGTGCTCGCCCGCCGGGCCGAGCAGAGCTGGCCCGGCAGTGACCAGATCCACTGCTACCGCGTCGTGGAGGACTCCCACACCGATCTGCGCACCGCGCTGGACCACCTGTCCGGCACCGACCCCGAGCGCGCCGCCTACCTCGCCGGGCTGCTGGCCCTGCTCACCGGCCGCGCCGAGGACGCCCGCCGCATCGTCTGTGCCGTACTCGCCGCGGCGCCCGGCTTCGCCTTCGACTCCCCGGCGCGGCTGCGCTGCCACCTCGTGGAGATCTTCGCCCGCACGGGCCTCGGCGACCTGGACCGGGCCCGCCGCGACGCCATCGAACTGCGCGCTCACTGCGAGGAGATCGGCGAGTGCTGGACCCGCTCCCACCTCGACTACCAGCTCTCCCTGATCGCCTTGTTCCAGGGCCGCCCGCACGAGGCGGCGGACCGCGCCCACGCCATGCTCGACGCCAAGCGGCAGCTGGGTGACGGCTTCGGAACAGCGCTCGGCCTCGACCTGCTGGCCGCCGCGCTGGCCGCCGCGGGAGCGGCCGAGCACGCCGTACGGGTCTACGGACACGGCGAGATGTTCTGGCGCAGCGTCGGCCACCCGCAGCGCGGCACGCCCGAACTGTGCGGCGTCCGCGAGGAGTACGAGTGCACCGCCCGTACCGCCCTCGGCGACGAGCACTACGCACGCGCCTACGCGTCCGGCGCCGCCTCCCCGACGGTGCCGGTGAGCTAGCGCCCCTCCCGGCACGGTGTGCCCCGCTCGCCGCCCTGGCGCGGCCCTCCTCCGCCGGAGCTTCGCCTGGGTGGGGGTGCCCCCGGCGAAGCCAGGGGGAGTGCCCCCAGTTGCCGCATCGGCCGAGTAGGCCCACTTCGAGGGCTTCCGGCCGCCTTGCGAGGCTGGGGGTACCACCCACGCCGAAGGCCGTGGGGGACCGCCGGCACGCCTCGCCACCGGGCGGACTTCGCCGGTCACGGCCCTGGATCACCCGTGCGATTCGCCTGGGTCGTACGGCGGTTGGTGCGGCCCGCACAACGCGGGGAAGCGGGCCCGGCGGGCCGCGGGAAGCTGCCGCCCACCGGGCCGGTGCCGCTGCCGCGCCGCGCGGCCGGACGGCGCGGCCGGGCGACGTGGGCGCGGGTGTCGGGGTGGCTGTGTGGCGGGCCCCGGCGTGCGCGGGAGAATCAGGGAGGCACCCGCCCGGGGTGCCGTGGCCGGGGACGTGGACCTCCCGGCCGGTCGATGGCCTGAAAGGCTCCCATGAAAGCTGAGATCGCCGTGCCCATGGGGGCACCGCACAGCCGAATTCTCGGAGTGGGCGCGTACCGCCCCCGGAGGATCGTGGACAACGCGGAAGCGTGTCGCCATATCGACTCCTCCGATGAGTGGATCCGTGCGCGGACGGGCATTGTGACCCGCCGCTGGGCGGACCCGGACGAGACGCTGGGCGTGATGGCCGAGGCTGCCGCCCTCAAGGCGATCGCCGCCGCGGGGATCACCCCGCACGACGTGACGTGCGTGATCGCCGCCACCTTCACCCACCTGATGCAGACCCCGGCGATCGCCACCGAGATCGCCCACCGGGTGGGCGCCGACCGAGCGGCCGGATTCGACATCTCCGCAGGCTGCGCCGGGTTCGTGCACGGCGTGGTGCTCGCCTCCGACGCCGTGCGGGCCCGCGGCGGCCACGTGCTGGTGGTCGGGGTGGAACGAATGTCGGACATCATAGATCTGACGGACCGTTCGACCGCCTTCATCTTCGGTGACGGAGCGGGCGCGGTCGTGGTCGGTCCGTCCCAGACCCCCGGCATCGGCCCCGCGGTGTGGGGTGCGGACGGCTCGCAGGCCGACGTGATCCGGCAGAGCGTGCCGTGGAACACGCTCAGGGACGACCCGGCGCATCCCTTCCCCGCGCTGCGCCAGGACGGCCAGCGGGTCTTCCGCTGGGCGGTGTACGAGATGGCCAAGGTCGCCACGCAGGCGATCGAGGCGGCCGGGCTGCGGCCCGAGGACCTCGACGCCTTCATCCCGCACCAGGCCAACGAGCGGATCATCGACAGCATGACCAAGTCCATGGGGCTGCCCGCCCGGGTGACCGTCGCGAAGGACATCGTGACCAGCGGCAACACCTCGGGAGCGTCGATCCCGATGGCGATGGACGCGGTGCTGTCCGCGGGTGACGCCTGCTCCGGTGACACCGCTCTGCTGCTCGGCTACGGCTCCGGCCTGTCCTACGCGGCAGTGGTCGCGACCTTGCCGTAGCGCGTCAAGAGGGCCGTACCGGCCAGCGGCCGACGGCGCACAGCAGCACGAGGAGGCGGTGATCCGCAGATCACCGCCTCCTCGTGTGGCACCCCGCCTGAGCGAAATGCGCAGCCTACGGCCGTGTCAGGGCGGCCGCGAGCCGCAGGGGCATCCTCTCAGAGCACCCCGGTCCACCGAAAGGATTCGGCCACTTCTGTCACAGCCGCCGCCGGCCCGGTGTACGCCACCGTTTCAGCCGGCCGCCGCGGCCAGTTCCCCCGGCAGCCGGGACCCGGCGAACTCCCGCGCCCAGGCCAGGTGCTCCCCGCCGTACCCGCGCGGCACGACCTCGACCAGCATGATCAGGTGCAGATACGCCCGGTACAGCGCGATCCGCCGCCGGGCCGTCGCGTCCCACTCGGTGCAGCCGCCGCCCGCCGCGTAGCCGGCGCGGAAGGCCGGATCGTCCTCCGGGGCGCTGCCGACCAGCTCCAGCGACGCGAAGTCGGCCAGCGGGTCGCCCCAGAACATCCGCTCCCCGTCGATCAGCCCGCCGATGGTACGGGCGCCGGGCGGCCCGACCAGCAGCACGTTCCCCGGCCACAGGTCGAAGTGCACCAGCGCCGGCGTCTCCACCTGTGCCAGCAGCGGGCCGGCCGCAGCGAACGCCGCGCGGGCCTCGGGCACCGTGACCGGCAGCCACGCGTCGTACCGCTGGGCGTCGTCCAGGATCGCGTCGGTCATCGCGGCGAAGGCCGGCGCCCACCGGTCGGCGAGCGGGCCGGTGCTGCCCGACGGGTAGCCGAAAGCCGGGCCGCGCACCGCGTGCAGCCGCGCCGTCAAGGTGCCCAACTCGCCCCGCAGCCGGGCGTTCTCGTCGTCCCCCATGTTGTCCGCCGCGGCCACGAGGTGCCAGGGCCGGCCCGGGCTGTGCGTCATCAGCAGGTACGGCGGCTGCCCGGTGCCTTCGGCCGGTTCGGCCCGCACCACCCGCGGCGCGGGCACGTCCGCCGCCTCGGCGCCCACGTAGAACCGCTCCTCGCCGTGGAGCAGCCCGGCCTCGTAGCGCAGCCGCGGCAGGTGCGCGGGCGGCGGGACCTTCAGCACCAGGCGGGTGCCGTCGGTGAGGTCCACCGCGTGCAGCGCGTGGTACGTGCCGCCGGTCAGCGCGGTGGCGGCGGCGATCCGGCTGCCGGGCACCCCGGCACGCGCCATCACCGCCGCCACCTCGTCGTGTCCTGCCATGCCCGTGGCCCCCTCGTCGTCGGTGCCCCTCCCGGGGCCCGGCCACCCTACGGCGGCGCCGCGCGCGGGCGGCGTGCGGCGGGTGGGTGTTTCTGGGGGCCCGCGCGATACGCCGGCACCCGCAAGGGTCATTACGTATGAAAAGCGGATTAATGTGCGCGCGGGCACACGGAAGGAGCGGCATGACGATCGCGGAACAGCAGCCCGACGGTGACACCGCCGACCCGGCGGGCGGCGGCCCCGGACGCAGACCGCGCAGGCGGCGGCTGCTGCCCTGGAAGCACCGCCGCGACCTGACCCCCGCGCAACTGCGCCGCCGCCACCTCGTCACCCGCAGCGCGCTCGGCGTCTGCCTGGTGTGCGCCGGCACCATCGGCTGGTCGGTCGGAAGGGCGCTGACCTACCCCGGCAGCGACAGTACCGAGGCCCGGCTGGCGGAGTGGGCCCGCGACCACGAACTCGGCTTCGTGGTCGACAAACTGGAGAACGTCCAGTACCGGATGCACCCGCCGAAGGTCGGCGGCACGCTGTCCGCCGACGCGCTGGCCCGGATGCAGGCCACCGCGGGCGCCACCGCCGCGGCCGGCGCCGCACCGGGCGCCGTACCCGGGGCCAAGGGCGCGGCACCCGGCCGGCCCCTCGTCGCACTGCGCGCCCCCATGAAACCGCCGGTCGGCCCGGCCCTGCCCGGCGAGGGCGTCTACCGCACCCTCAGCAGCGCCCACGGCGAGCCCATCGTGCAGGGCACCTATGTCCGCCCCGACGGCGACCACACCTCCTACGAGGCCGCCGTCGCCTGGATCAGCGGCAAGCACGCCCGCTTCCAGCTCCACCCCGGCTTCATGGAGCCCGGCGGCACCTTCGACGTGCCGCCCACCATCCCCAAGGGTCAGCGCACCGGCCTCGTCGCCACCTGGAACGGCGGGTTCCGCATCACCGACGGCGGCTCCCGCGGCGGCTTCTACCTCGACGGCAAGACCGACGGCGAACTGCGCGACGGCGCCGCCTCCGAGGTCTTCTACAAGGACGGCTCCATCAAGGTCGGCGTCTGGGGCCGCGACGTGCGCATGACCCCCGACGTGGTCGGCGTACGCCAGTGCCTGGAGCTGATGGTCGACGGCGGCAAGGTCGTCCCCGACATCGGCGACGACTCCAAGTGGGGCGTCAGCGACCAGGGCGGCATGTTCGTGCCCCGCTCCGGCGTCGGCGTCACCGCCCAGGGCGACATCATCATGGTCGTCGGCCAGGCACTGTCCGCGCAGAGCCTCGCCGACCTCATGCAGCGGGCCGGCGCCGTCCGCGCCATGCCGCTGGACATGAACCGCGCCTGGCCGTCCTTCATGTCCTACGACGGCAGCCACGACACGGCCAACCCCAAGCCCACCAACATCCTCGACTTCGAGGACCCGCCGGACCGCTACTACGTCCGGGCCACCCGCGACTTCGTGGCGGTCTACGCGCGCTAACGACCTGGGGGGTACGCGCATGCCCAGCCCGATGCCCCCACCGGCCCCGCCGCGTCCGTACCCATCCGGCCACCCTCACACGCCCCGCCCGGCGCCGGCCGGACCGCGCCCAGCCGGCGCAACGTCGCAACGTCGCAACCCATCCGGCCGATGCCGTGAAAACCGCTGGACGCCCGCCGTAGGCTTCATCCATGGCGGCAGAACACGAGCAGCTCGGTGGCACCGTCCGCGTCGACTCCTGGATCTGGTGCGTACGGCTCACGAAGAGCCGGTCGCAGGCGGCGACCGCCTGTCGGGCCGGCCACGTCAAGGTCAACGGCGAGCGCGTCAAACCCGCGCAGGCGGTCAAGGTCGGCGACGAGGTGCGGCTGGTGCACGCCGGCCGCGAGCGCGTCGTGGTGATCGCCCGCCTGCTCGCCAAACGCGTCGGCGCCCCCGTCGCCGTCGAGGCGTACGTCGACAACAGCCCGCCCCCGCCGCCGCGCACCGACGCCCTCGCCATGGGCGTACGCGACCGCGGCGCCGGCCGCCCCACCAAGCGCGACCGCCGCGAACTCGAGCGCCTCCACGGCCGCCACCCCCGCGACTGACCCCCACCACGCGCACCGACGGCCCGGCCGGCGGCGGCCTCTGCCG
>NZ_JACEGK010000233.1:0-11701 GCF_056859195.1 Streptomyces sp. NH27 | reverse complement strand
ACCTGGTCGGCCCCGGCACCGCGCCCGTGGGGCCCGGCCCGGCCGGCACCGCGGGCGGCGTCCCGCCCGGGTCCCGGGCGCTGCTCCCCCACCTGCCCGACGCCCTGGTCCGCCGGGTGCTGGGCCGTACCGTCTACACCGAACCGCAGGAGCACGAGGCGGAGCTGCTGGCGTCGCTGATCTGCTCGCGCGCGGCGCGCGAGGCGCACACGCCCCCGCTCGCGGAGGGCCAGCAGCGCCGGCTGGGTTCGATGTTCGGCGCACCGCCGGCCCGGGGCAGGACGCGTGGTTGACGTCTGGACGTATGGCGCGGGAGGGCTGCTGCTCGTGTTCGCCTGCTACCGGATCGTGGTCGACCGGCGCGGCGAGCCGGATCCCGCGATGCGGTACATCGGCTGGTTCGCGATGTCCATGGGCGCGGCGCTGCTGGTGCTGGCGCCGGCCACGGTGGACGCGCTCGACCGGTTCGGGCCGGTGCCGCGGGCGGGGATACTGCTTGGCGCGGAGCTGAAGATGTCCGCGCTGACCGCGCTGGCGCTGATCGCCCGCGCGCTGGGCGAGCCGGGACACGGCACGGAACGGCGGCCGGTCTGGCAGGCGCTGGCCACGGCCGCCCTGCTGGCCGCGCTCTTCCTGCCGGCGGGGCTGCGCGACCAGGACGGCACCGGGTACGTGGACAGCGGCCTGGGCCGTTGGCTGCTGGCCGGCTACGACGTGCTGTTCGTGGTGTACGCGTTGCGCTGCCTGGCGCTGTTCACCACGCTGCTGGGCCGCCACACCCGCCGGATGCCGCCGAGCTCGCTGCGCACCGGGCTGCGGCTGATGAACGCGAGCGGTGCGGTCGGGGCGGTGTGGACGCTGTTGCTGCTGAGGGACGCCGTACAGGTCCTGCGCTCGGGCCGGCAGGACACCGCCGAGCATCTCGGGGCGGCGTCGCTCGCGCTGGTGTGCACGCTGCTCGCGGTGGGCGGCGCGACCGCCACCACGTGGGGGCGGGTGCTGACCGCGCCGATCCGGCTGGTGCGCGCCGCGCGCGCGTACCGGGCGCTGGAGCCGCTGTGGTCGGCGCTGTACGAGGCGCACCCGGGGATCGCGTTGCGGCCGTCGAAGGCGGGCCGGCGCCGCACCGGGCAGCCGGCGCTGCGGGACATGCAGTTCGCGCTGTACCGGCGGGTGATCGAGATCCACGACGGGCGGCTGTCGCTGCGGCCCTACTACCCGGCCGATGTCCCGGCGTGGCTGGCCGAGCGGGCCGCAGCCGGCGCACCGGCCGTGACGGGTCCGGCCGCGGTGGTGGCCCTGCCGCCCGGCTGCGCGCCGTCGGACGCCGTGGCGGAGGCGGCCGCGCTCGCGGCGGCAGTGGAGGCGCGCCGCGCGGGGGCCGAACCGCCGCCGCGGCGGGCGGCGTTGACGGCAGCCGCCCTGCCGCGCACCGGGACGATCGACGGGGACGTGGCGTGGCTGATGGTGGTCGCGCAGGCGTTCTCGGCGCTGACGACGGCGGGCAGACCGCCGGTAGGGCGCCGGTAGGCGCCGGACATGAAAGCGCCCCGGCCGGGACGGGGGGACCAGGCCGGGGCAGTCAAGGGATGGTGCAGCGGGCACGATACGCGCGCCCCAACACAACTTTAGTTTAACACTCAATGAGCGTAGTCAAATCCACGGGGGGTCGGCGACGTCCGCATGGGCGTCGCGGCGGGCACCGCCGGATCGCCGGTCTGCGCCCCGGAGGCCGCGTCGGCTCCGGCGCCCGGGCCCGCGTTCGCACCCGCACCGGTGCCGGTACCGGTACCGGCTTCCGCGACTCCTGCGGCCGGGGCCGTGGGCAGCGACTCGGCGGCGGTACGGCCCTCACCGAGCAGGTCGCGGAACTTCAGACCGTCGGCGGGCAGGTCGCGTCGCCAGGCCATCGCCACCAGCGGCGCGAACAGCGCGAGAGCCGCACTCAGCGAACTGGTCACCGACAGCCGCACCAGGGTGCCGTCGGCGTGCGGCAGCAGGTCGAAGCCGTAGAGCGGGACCTGCGTGCCCAGCGGGCCCCACATCCGCTGGCCGCGGAACGCTATCCGGCGACCGGGCTCGAAGTCGGCGCAGACCAGCCGGTGCGACCGGCGCCGGCCCGGAAACCGGTAGCCGTAGACCGCGTTGACCCCCGGCTGCACGTATACCGGCTCGACCGAGGACACCCCCGAACTCCACAGGGCGAGGTTGCGGGCGTCGGCGAGAAAGTCGAAGACCTCCGTCGGTGTACGCCGCACGAACACGTTCGTGGACACGCAAGGCATCGCAAACCTCCCCGGTAGCGGCGTGGGCGGCTGCCGTGCGCGGACGCGGACCGTTCAACGGTTCGTGTGCCGGGCGGGCGGTCGCCTGCTTCACTCCTCTTCCACAGCGTGCCCCGCAAAACCGCCCATGTCGTGGCAATTGGACCAATCGAGTGAGAACGCTCCGTGCACGGGGGTGATCAAGCAGTGCCTCGGACCGATAGCCTGACCTGGTGGAAGAGCAGCAACTGCCGACACGTTTCGAGCGCGGCACCGACGGACCGAAAGTGATCGTCGCCGGGCTCGACGGCTCGGACTCGTCCTGGCGGGCGGCGGCGTACGCCGCGGGTCTGGCCCGCCGCCAGCACGCCCTGCTCGCGCTCGTGTACGTACAGCCGTACATCGCCGGCGGCGCCGCGCTCGGCGTGCCGGTGTCGGAGGTGGACACCGGGGTCGCGGAACAGCTCCTCGCCGACATCCGCGACTCGGTCGAGCGGTTGCGCGGGACCTTCACGGTGCGGTGGGAGTTCCACACCTTCCGCGGCGACCCCTACAACGGCCTGGCGATGGCCGCCGACCAGCTCACCGCCGACGCGGTCGTGGTCGGCGCCTCGGAGCGGGCCGGGCACCGGCTGGTCGGCTCGGTCGCGGTGCGCCTGGTGAAGTCCGGCCGCTGGCCGGTCACGGTCGTACCGTAGGTCCCCGCTCCGCGTTCCCCCTCTCCGTGACCCCGGTCGCACGCGGGCGTGCGACCGGGACCCGATCGATGTGCCTCCTCCGCCCCCTGCGCCTGCTCAGCGGGCGGCCTGCGCGGGCGCGTACTTGTAGCCGACGCGGCGGACGGTCACGATGCTGCCGCGGTGCTCGGCGCCCAGCTTCCGCCGCAGCCGGGCGATGTGGACGTCCACGGTGCGACCGTCCCCGACGTGGCCGTACCCCCACACGGTGGTGACGAGCTGGTCGCGGGAGTGCACCCGGTGCGGGTGCGCGACCAGGTGGGCCAGCAACTCGAACTCCAGGTAGGTCAGGTCCAGCGGGCGGCCCTCGACGGCGGCGGTGCGGCGCTCGCCGTCGATCAGCACCGGCGTGGCGGGCAGGGACGGCCCACCCCGCTCCCGCGCCACCACCGGCTCGACGGCGTACTGGTACGGGTCGGCGGCGGGCACCGGCTGCTCGGCGCGGGCCCGGTCGGCCGGGACCAGCACCAGGTAGCCGACCATCGGGGCGCCCCCGGCCGCCGCGGGCAGCACATGCCCGGGCGCCGGCAACCAGGTGGCGCCGGGCGGCAGGAAGTCGGGGGCGGGCGGAACCTCATCGGGCCGGACGGCGCGCAGCCGCTGCCGGGCGGCGGTCGGCGCGGGTACGGCGGCGGGTACGGACGGGATGTGCGAGACGTTCGACATGGTTTCGGCTCTTTCGCGCGATGGGTCGGGAGGACTCCGTAGTGCGCGGTACCGGAAACGTGCTGGTGCCGACGGCAACCGGCGTCAAGGCCGGATGCGGTGCGAGGTCAGCGGGCGACGCGGTTCCGCGCGGGGATCGCGCGGCAACACCAGCGGTCGAAGTGGTGCTCCTGCCGGGACGGCCAGAAGGGCTCGAGGTCGTCACGACCTGTCCCGGTGTCAGTAATGCTGGCCATGCCCCTATTGAACCAGACCCCGCGCTCCCGGTGTGAGGCTCCGGCAGGGTCCGGAACGTGTCCGCGGTCACGCTCCCGCGCCACGCCCCGCACTGCACACCCCAGTCCGCGGTCGCCATACCGCCCGGGGCTACGCTGAGGCGTCGAGCTGAAGGAGTCGCCATGCAGATCCACCACGTGCTCACCACCCTGGCGGTCAACCAGTCCCCCGGGCCCGGGCCGGTGATGCGCACCTTCGTCGTGGTGTCGGTCGTCGGCGCCGCACTCCTGGGATGGTTCCTGCTGCGCGGCTACCGCGACTGAGGAAGTACGGCGCCGCGCTTCGCCCGCGCCCCTGAGTTCGTACGCGGAACGAGCCGCACGAACTCAGGGGCGCGGGAACTGCGCTCCCCCAGCGCTACGCCTGGGAGGTACCCCCAGCCACCGCGGACCGCAAGGTCACTCACCACACAGAACCGCCCACCCCGGAGGGTCGGGGCACCCTCACGGGAGCACCCCTCAGCGGATCGGCACTCCGGCAAGCGTCCGGGCGATCACCAGGCGCTGGATCTCGCTGGTCCCCTCGAAAATCGTGTAGATCGCGCTGTCGCGGTGCATCCGCTCGACCGGGTACTCGCGGGTGTATCCGTTGCCCCCGAGGATCTGGATCGCCTGCGCCGTGACCTTCTTCGCCGTCTCGCTGGCGAACAGCTTGGACATGGAGCCCTCGGCCGAGGTGAACGGGCGGCCGGCGGTGGCCATCCAGGACGCCCGCCACACCAGCAGCCGTGCGGCGTCGATCTGGGTGCGCATGTCGGCGAGTTGGAAGGCGACGCCCTGGTTGTCGATGATCGGCCGGCCGAACTGCTCGCGGCCCTTGGCGTATTCGAGGGCGTACTCGTAAGCGGCGCGGGCGGTGCCGACCGCCATGGCGCCGACCGCCGGGCGGGACGCCTCGAACGTGGCCATCGCCGCGTTCTTCACCCTCTCCCCTCCGCCGGACTTCGCCCGCTCGCGGGCCCGGGCCAGCCGCTCGTCGAGCTTCTCCTTGCCGCCGAGCAGGCAGTCGCCGGGCACGCGGACGTCCTCCAGCACGACCTCGGCGGTGTGCGAGGCGCGGATGCCGTGCTTCTTGAACTTCTGCCCCTGGGACAGGCCGGCGGTGCCGGACGGCACGATGAAGGAGGCGTGGCCCTTGGTGCCGAGTTCGGGGTCGACCACGGCCACGACCACGTGCACGTTGGCAATGCCGCCGTTGGTGGCCCACGTCTTGGTGCCGTTGAGCACCCACTCGTCCGTGGCCTGGTCGTAGACCGCGCGGGTGCGCATCGAGCCGACATCGGAACCGGCGTCCGGCTCGGAGGAGCAGAAGGCGGCCACCTTCACGTCGGAGGCGTCACCGTACATCTGCGGCACCCAGGTGCCGATCTGCTCCTCGGTGCCGTTGGCGAGCACGCCGACCGCGGCCAGGCCGGTGCCGACGATGGACAGCGCGATGCCCGCGTCGCCCCAGAACAACTCCTCCATGGCCATGGGGATGCCGAGGCCGGTCGGGTCGAAGAACTGCTGGGCGTAGAAATCCAGCGAGTACAGCCCTATCTTGGCTGCCTCCTGGATGATGGGCCAGGGCGTCTCCTCGCGCTCGTCCCACTCGGCGGCGGCCGGGCGCATCACGTCGGCGGCGAAGCCGTGAATCCATTCGCGCACGGACTGCTGTTCGTCGTTGAGTTCGAGCGTGAAGTCGCCCATCGTCCCCTCCACGTACTGGTTACTTGCGGTAACGGCAGTCTGTTACCGTGCGGTAAGGAATGTCAACTCGCAGAACGCCGGGCGGCGGAGCGCCCCGGGGGTGTTACGTTGCGCGCATAAAGCTGCAGTACACGACCAGTGCAGACGAGCAGTGGACCCATGGCGCCCGGTGACACACGAGCGCGGCGAACGACCGGGAGGCGCACGGTGGAGACCGGGCATCGGCAGGACCAGCGGACCGCCACGGAGCGGCGCCGCACCGAACTGCTGGAGGCTGCCGAGCGCGTGGTGCTGCGGGAGGGCCCCGAGGCGTCGATGAACGCGATCGCCGCCGAGGCGGGCATCACCAAGCCGATTCTCTACCGGCACTTCGGCGACAAGTCCGGGCTGTACCGGGCGCTGGCCAAGCGGCACACCGACGCGCTGCTGGCGACGTTGCGCACCGCGCTGGATTCCCCCGGGGACCGCCGCGACCGGGTCGAGGCGACCTTGCACGCGTACCTCTCGGCGATCGAGACCCGGCCGCAGGTCTACCGGTTCCTCATGCACCCGGCGGAGACGCCCGCGGCGGACGGGGAGAAGGGGTTCGACGTCGGCCGCCACCAGGTGCCGCTGCTGCGGCGGATGGGCGAGGACCTCGGCGATGTGATCGCCGAGCGGCTCGACCTCGGGCCCGACACCCGGCAGGTCGCCCGCGTGTGGGGGCACGGGATCGTCGGGATGATGTACGCCGCCGGGGACTGGTGGCTGGGCGAACGGCCCTGCTCCCGGGACGAACTCGTGCGGACGCTGGCGGACTTGCTGTGGGGGCGGCTCACTCTCGCAGGTGACCGTGCCGGTAGCCGCGGACTGTAGGGCGCCCCTGGGAGGTGCACGTCTTCCGCACCTCTCGGCCACGACCTCGGCGCGGCCGGACACGCACGGGGAACCGTAACGGCACGGTCAACTGCGCTGCCCGGAAGTCGATAGGCTGATGCCGGGCGCAAGTCGAGGAGGAAGCAACAGGATGGCAGGCAACTCTGAGCCGCTGACACCGCGGGCGAAGCTCGCCGTGACGGCGGGCAGGGCCGCGGCGGCGGTCTCCCGCGTAGCAGGCAAGGGCAGTGGATCGGTGATCGGCGGCAAGGTCGCGCTGAGGTTCGACCCCGACCTGCTCGCGCGCCTCGCCCGCCACCTGGACGTCGTACTGGTGTCGGCCACCAACGGCAAGACGACGACGACCCGGTTGCTCGCCGAGGCACTGCGCGCGGGCGGTCCCGTGGTGTCGAACGCGCTGGGCGCGAACATGCCGGCCGGCATCACGTCGGCGCTGGCCGGCGGTTCCGACGCCAGGTTCGGCGTGATCGAGGTGGACGAGAAGTACCTCGCCGGTGTGGCGCGGGACACCACCCCGAAGGCGATCGCGCTGCTCAACCTCTCCCGGGACCAGTTGGACCGGGCCGCCGAGACCCGGATGCTCGCCGAGAAGTGGCGGGAGGGGCTGGCCGGTTCCGAGGCGATCGTGATCGCCAACGCCGACGACCCGCTGATCGTGTGGGCCGCCTCGTCGAGCCCGACCGTGGTGTGGGTGGCCGCGGGCCAGGAGTGGAAGGACGACGCCTGGTCGTGCCCGTCCTGCGGCGGAGTGCTCCAGCGCCCGTCGGACGACTGGTTCTGCGGCGAGTGCGGCTTCCGCCGCCCGACCCCGACGTGGGCGCTGTCCGGCGACCATGTCGTCGACCCGTACGGCGTCGCCTGGCCGATCCACCTCCAACTGCCCGGCCGCGCCAACAAGTCCAACGCGGCGGTGTCCACCGCGGTCGCCGCGGCCTTCGGCATCGACCCGAAGGTCGCGCTGGAGCGGATGTACAAGGTGCAGGCGGTCGCCGGGCGCTACGACGTGGTCACCTACCAGCAGCGCCAGGTGCGGCTGCTGCTGGCGAAGAACCCGGCGGGCTGGCTGGAGACGTTCTCACTGATCGACCAGCCGCCGGCGCCCGTGATCCTGTCGGTGAACGCGCGTGGTGCCGACGGCACCGACACCTCCTGGCTGTGGGACGTGGACTACACCCGGCTGGCCGGGCACCCGATCATGGTGCTCGGCGACCGCCGGCTGGACCTGGCGGTGCGGTTGGAGGTGGCCGGGCTCCAGTTCCGGGTCTGCGCCGACCTGGACGAGGCGGTGCGCAACGCGCCGCCCGGCCGGATCGAGGCGATCGCCAACTACACCGCGTTCCAGGACCTGCGCCGTAAGGTCGGAAACTGAACGGGCAGGCGGGCCCCGCGGAAGACCCGTGGTCACCGCAGGCCCGGCCCCAGGCCCGATCCCGACGGACCCGAGGAGAAGCACGCATGAGTGATTCCAGCCTGCG
Organism: Streptomyces sp. NH27; assembly: GCF_056859195.1. Classification (NCBI taxonomy): domain Bacteria; kingdom Bacillati; phylum Actinomycetota; class Actinomycetes; order Kitasatosporales; family Streptomycetaceae; genus Streptomyces; species Streptomyces sp. NH27. The sequence continues at coordinate 3,719 of NZ_JACEGK010000233.1, read as the reverse complement.
CCTGGTGTGGGTCTACCCCGACCTGCTCAGCACCTACGGGGACCAGGGCAACGCGCTGGTGGTGGAGCGGCGCGCACAGCAGCGCCGGGTGCCGGTCACCCGCGTCGACGTCCGCTCCGACCAGCCGATCCCGACCTCCGGCGACATCTACCTGATCGGCGGGGGCGAGGACCGGCCGCAACGGCTGGCGGCCGAGCGGCTGCGCCGCGACGGCGGGCTGAACCGGGCGGTGGCCAACGGCGCGATCGTCTTCTCGGTGTGCGCGGGCTACCAGATCCTCGGCCACGAGTTCGTCAACGACCTGGGCCGCCCCGAGGCGGGCCTGGGGCTGCTGGACGTGGTGAGCACCCGCGGCGAGGGCGAGCGCTGCGTCGGCGACGTACTGGCCGACATCGACCCGCAGTTGGGGCTGCCGCCGCTGACCGGCTTCGAGAACCACCAGGGCGTCACGCACCTCGGTCCGACCTCCCGCCCGTTCGCCCGCACCAGGGTCGGCCGCGGCAACGGCACCGGCGACGGCACCGAAGGCGCCTTCAACGAAACGGTGTTCGGCACGTACATGCACGGCCCGGTGATGGCCCGCAACCCGCATATCGCCGACCTGCTGATCAAGCTGGCGCTGGACGTCAACGCGCTGCCGCCGGTCGACGACCGCTGGTACGACGCGCTGCGCGAGGAGCGGATCGCGGCCGCGGTGCAGCCGGCCTGAGCCGTATGGCCGGGCGGTGCCGGGGTCGTCGCGACTCCGGCACCGTCACACTGTGCAGATGTGGCCTGCTGTTGGCGTAATCGTCGGGTGTCCGAAGTGCGGTCGCCGTGGAGGCACGGACGGCGCGCTCGGTAAGCTGGGGGGCGATCCATCCGGACGACGGGGTCCGGCCGTCCGGTTGAAGTTGCAGGAGTAGCGAGCGATGCGTATTGGTGTCCTGACCAGCGGCGGCGACTGCCCCGGGCTGAACGCCGTCATCCGGTCCGTGGTGCACCGCGCCGTGGTGGACCACGGCGACGAGGTCATCGGCTTCCACGACGGGTGGAAGGGCCTGCTCGAGTGCGACTACCGCAAGCTCGACCTCGATGCGGTGAGTGGCATCCTGGCCCGCGGCGGCACCATCCTGGGTTCGTCCCGGGTGCAGCCGGCCCACCTGCGCGGCGGGGTGGAGCAGGCCCGCGGCCATGTCGCCGACCTCGGCCTGGACGCGATCATCCCGATAGGCGGTGAGGGCACCCTCAAGGCGGCCCGGCTGCTGTCGGACGCGGGGCTGCCGATAGTCGGCGTGCCCAAGACGATCGACAACGACATCGCCTCCACCGACGTCACCTTCGGCTTCGACACCGCGGTGACCGTCGCCACCGAGGCGCTGGACCGGCTGAAGACCACCGCGGAGTCGCACCAGCGGGTGCTGATCGTGGAGGTCATGGGCCGGCACACCGGGTGGATCGCGCTGCACTCGGGCATGGCGGCCGGTGCGCACGCGATCGTGGTGCCGGAGCGGCCGTTCGACATCCAGGAGCTGACCGACGTGGTCGGCAAGCGTTTCGAGGCCGGCAAGAAGTTCGCGATCGTGGTGGTCTCGGAAGGCGCCAAGCCCCGCGAGGGCACCATGGACTTCACCTCCGGCGCGACCGACATCTACGGGCACGAGCGGTTCACCGGCGTGGCCAACCAGCTCTCGGTGGAGCTGGAGGAGCGGCTGGGCAAGGAGGCCCGCCCGGTGATCCTCGGCCACGTGCAGCGCGGCGGCACCCCCACGGCGTACGACCGGGTGCTCGCCACCCGCTTCGGCTGGCACGCGGTGGAAGCGGTGCACAACGGCAGGTTCGGCATGATGACGGCGCTGCGCGGCACCGACATCAACCTGGTGCCGCTGGCGGAGGCGGTCGAGCACCTCAAGACGGTGCCGGTCGAGCGGTACACCGAGGCCGAGTGCGTGCTGTGAGCCGTACGCCCTGCCTGTCCCGCTGAACACACCGCGGCCGCGCGCCGCGCCACGCTGTTGACGCCCCCGGTCGGATCGACGACCGGGGGCGGTTCTAGTCTGGTGCGGGCACATCGGGTGAAGGAGTGACAGATGGATCACGGCGGTTCGGCCTTGCTGGCCATGCCGGGAATGCCGGGCATGGACTCGGACCTTCCGCCGTTCACGCTCGGCCGGGGGCTGGCCTTCGGCGGCGACCCGTTCTTCCTGGCGCTGTGCGTGGTGCTGCTCGCGCTGTACGGCTGGGGGGTGATCCGGCTGCGGGCGCGCGGCGACCGGTGGGCGCCGAGTCGCACGGTCGCTTTCGTGGTCGGTGTGCTGACCGTCGGCATCACGATGTGCACCAAGCTCAACGACTACGGCATGGCGATGTTCAGCGTGCACATGGTGCAGCACATGGTGCTCAGCATGCTCTCGCCGATCCTGCTGCTGCTGGGCGCGCCGGTGACGCTGGCGCTGCGGGCGCTGCCGACCGCCGGGCAGGGCCGCACCGGCCCGCGCGAGCTGCTGGTGAAGTTCCTGCACAGCCGCATGATGCGGGTGGTCAGCCACCCGGCGTTCACCATCCCGCTGTTCGTGGCGAGCCTGTACGGGCTGTACTTCACGCCGATCTTCGACAACCTGATGCGCAGCCAGGCCGGGCACATCGCGATGATGGTGCACTTCCTCGCGGTCGGCCTGGTGTTCTTCTGGCCGATCATGGGTGTCGACCCGGGGCCGCACCGGCCGGGCTACGTGATGCGGATGCTGGAGTTGTTCGCGGGCATGCCGTTCCACGCGTTCTTCGGGATCGCGCTGATGATGGCGAGCGAGCCGATGGTCACCACCTTCAAACACCCGCCGGCCTCGCTGGGCGTACACGCGCTCAGCGACCAGACGGCGGCCGGTGGCATCGCCTGGGCGTTCAGCGAGATCCCGTCGGTGGTCGTGCTGGTGGCCCTGCTGTTCCAGTGGTACACCTCCGAGAAACGGCAGGCGCGCCGAACCGACCGGGCCGCCGACCGCAACGGGGATGCGGAGCTCGTCGCGTACAACGCCTACCTGGCGTCGCTCCAGGCGCGCAGCCGCGGTTGACCGAAGGGGGGCCCGTGGATGGGCGGACAGGTGAGGGTCTCGGAGGGGGCGCTCGAGCTACCCGGCGGGGCCACCGTACGGTTCATGCGGACGCTGCGGCTGCCGGAGACCGGCACCCATCCACTGCCGCCGGGCCTGGGCGGCTTCCCGCTGCGGCGGATCGCGGACTACCCGGACCGGGCGCCTGACCAGTGGCTCGGCCACGGCGGGGTGCTGCTGCCGGTGTTCCAGCGCGAGGCGGTGTGGCTGAGCTTCTCCGCGTCGGCGCCGGTCGCCCTCCAGGTGGGCGTGGGCAAGGTGTGCGCGGTGTCGGGGCGGCCGTGGAGCGACCGGCTGGCGCAGGACCCGCAGAACTACGTGGTGCTGCCGCGCCAGCCGTGGCTGGACGGGATCAACTCCGGGCGGGGCACGATCCGCCAGTTCGTCGCGGTACCGCTGGAGCCGGAAACGGCCGTCGCGGCCCGGGGTCCGGCGCAGGAGGACCGGGTCGGCGTGCAGTTGCAGGTGTTCGAGCTGCGCGCGCAGGTACGGGCGCGGTGGCAGGCCGCGCAGCGGGCGCGGGCGGTGCGCGAGCGCGACGTGGCGGGGTGGGGCGAGGCCGGCGGGGCGCAGCCCGGCGGCCGGTCAGGGCCGTTCCCGGGGGTCCCGCTCGCCGCGCCGGCGCCGGAC
>NZ_JACEGK010000232.1:0-11733 GCF_056859195.1 Streptomyces sp. NH27 | reverse complement strand
CGCCACCCGTAGCGCCGCCACGTCCTCGGGCGTACGCCGGACCGCCGCCAGCCGGGCGGCCTGGACCTCCAGCATCGCGCGCACCTCGTAGACGTCGGCCAGGGCGGCGCGCCGTAGCCGGGCCGGCCAGTCCTGGACCGGGCGGTCGGCGATGACGAAGACCCCCGCGCCCTGCCGGGTCCGCACCATTCCCGCGCCGGCCAGCGCCCGCAGCGCCTCGCGCACGGTGGAGCGGCCCACGCCGAGCAGGGTGGCGAGCGTGGTCTCGCCGGGCAGCTTGGTGCCCACCGGCCACTGCCCGCCGGTGATCTGCTCCCGCAGCCGCTCCGCCGCCTGCTCCACCAGCGGGCTGGGCCGCAGCGAACCGAGCGTCATCGCCGTCTCCACCTCTTCGTCCACCCTTGAGGGGCCCGACTCTATCGGCTGGAATGACCTCTCAGCTTGTCTGAGGACCTGAGATGTGGTTAAGGTATCCACCATGACGCAGTGGAGCCTTCTTCTCGGCCGCCGCGGCGGGGCCTGAGAGACCGGCACCCCGCCGCGGGGTTTCGTGCTGCCGGTCGACCACCGGCGACCACGAACGGAACGGCCCCGTCATGACCACGCACACCGCAGACCACCCGGGCGGCGGCGCCCGCCCGGGCGACCCGCACACCACATCGCGACCGACCGCCGCCGTGTCCGGTGCCCGGCCCGACGCCTCCACCGGAAGCGGCCCCGACGGCGATGCCGCCGCCCCCGCGCTGCGCACCCCGGCCGGCCCGGTCCCCGAGAGCGCCCCCTGGTGGAACCCGCAGCGCGGCAGCGCGATGCCGTACCACCGCTACCGCCCCGCGCGGGAGCGTGTCGAGGTGCGGACCGCAGGCGGACGGTACTGGCCCTTCCAGCGGATCGAGCAGGCGCCCCTGTGGGTCCCGGTGGACCTGCGGGACGGCAACCAGGCGCTCGCCGAACCGATGGACCCGGCCCGCAAGCGCCGGATGTTCGACGTCCAGGTCGCGATGGGCTTCAAGGAGATCGAGGTCGGCTACCCCTCGGCGAGCCGCGCCGACTTCGACTTCGTCCGCCACCTCATCGAGTCCGGCGCGGTGCCCGACGACGTGACCGTGGTGGTGTTCACCGCCGCCCGGGCCGACCTGATCGAGCGGACCTTCGCCTCGATCGCGGGACTGCCGCGCGCCGTGGTGCACCTGTACACCGCGACCGCACCGGTCTGGCGCGAGGTCGTCATCGGCCGGGAACGGGCCGAACTGCGGTCGCTGATCGAGGAGTCGGCGACCTTGATGGCCCGGCTCGCCGACCGGCGGCCCGGCGTGCGCTTCCAGTTCTCGCCCGAGGTCTTCAACCTCACCGAGCCCGACTACGTCCTGGAGGTCTGCAACGGCCTGACCGAGCTGTGGGACGCCGCCCCGGACCGCCCGGTGATCCACAACCTGCCGGCCACCGTGGAGATCGCCACGCCCAACGTCTACGCCGACCAGATCGAGTACATGCAACGCCATCTCGACCGCAGGGACGCGGTGATCCTGTCGGTGCACCCGCACAACGACCGCGGCACCGGCGTGGCCTGCGCCGAACTCGCCCTGCTCGCCGGGGCGCAGCGGGTCGAGGGCTGCCTGTTCGGCAACGGCGAGCGCACCGGCAACGTGGACCTGGTCACCCTCGCGCTGAACCTGCACACCCAAGGCGTCGACCCCATGCTGGACTTCTCCGACATCGACGCGATCCGCGCCACCGTCGAGTACTGCAACCGCCTGCCGGTGCCCGGCCGCCACCCCTACGTCGGGGACCTGGTGCACACCGCCTTCTCCGGCACCCACCAGGACGCCATCAAGAAGGGCTTCGAGCACCACGCCCGCCGCGCCGCCGAGTTGGGCCTGCCGCCGGCCCAGGCGCCCTGGGACGTGCCCTACCTGCCGATCGACCCCGCCGACCTCGGGCGCGACTACGAAGCGGTGATCCGCGTCAACAGCCAGTCCGGCAAGGGCGGTATCGCCTACCTGCTCAAGGACCGGTACGGCCTGGACCTGCCGCCGGCCCTGCGCGCCGACTTCTCCCGGATCGTGCAGGCCGCCGCCGACGACAGCGGCGAGGAGGTCACCGCGAAGGCGCTGTGGGATCTCTTCCAGGCCGCCTACCTCGCACCCGCCGACCGCGGTCCGCTCACCCTGACCGGCTGGCGCGCCGCCGAAGTCGCCCCGGGCCGACACGAGTTCACCGGCATCCTGCACGGTGCCGACGCCACCGCACCGGACGCGTCCGACCGCGGCCGTACGGTCACGGGCACCGGCAACGGGCCGCTGTCCGCGCTCGCCGACGCGCTGGCGGCCGCGGGCGTCTCCGTACACATCGAGCACTACGCGGAACACGCCACCGGTCCCGGCCCCGACAGCGCCGCGGTCGCCTACGTCCGGATCAGGTCGGGCGAGGACGTCTGGTGGGGCGCCGGGCAGGACACCTCGGTACTCACCGCCTCGGTCCGTTCGGTGCTGGCCGCCGCCAACAGGGCTCGCGGACAGGCGTCATGACGGTCACCGACGCGAACGCGCCTCCGTAGTGGGGGAGGTGACGGATCAGGCCGTGTCGCGGAACCATCGGACGGTCCGGTCCAGGCCCTCTCGCAGGGGGGTCGGCTCGACCTCGGGGAACAGCGAGCGCAGCCGGGTGTTGTCGGCGTGGGAGTGCCGGACGTCCGCGGGGCGGGGCGCTGTGTGCTGCGGGCACAGCGCCGTCCCGGTCGCCCGTTCCAGTTCCGCGATGAGTCCCGGCAGCGTGATCCGGGTGCCGTAGGCGAGGTTCACCGGTTCGGGGTCGGCGACCGCGCCCAGTGCGGCCTGGGCCAGTACCCGGCAGACGGTGGCGACGTAGGTGAAGTCACGGGTCTGGTGGCCGTCGCCGTGCACCGTCAGGGGCCGGCCGGTGCTCGCTGCGCTGATCCAGGCCGGCACCACGGCGGCGTAGGCGTGACCGGCGGGCCGCCGGGGCCCGTAGACGTTGAAGAACCGGAACGGAAGGATCGGCAGGCCGTAGGAGTGGTGGTAGGCGCTCAGGTACGCCTGACTGCCCGACCTGTCGCACGTCGCCGAGTCGGCCCGGACGCTCGGCGTCCTGCTCCCCTGAACCGCCGCGATGCGCCGCCGGGCGAGGGCGGGCGGTCAACTCCCGGCCGCTGAATGGTATCGCTACCATATTGATCAAGCTTCCCCGGGCGGGCTCGTTGTCGGATTTTCCGCGCGATGCCGGGAGTCGGGTTCGCATGCGCAACGCCGCTGCCTGCGCAAATGCCTTACCTGGCACCGGAGATGGCGGATGCGGCGATGGCGTTACCGAAGCGTTATAGGTGTGGGTATGGGGAGGGACGTGATGATAGCGATAGCATCCCCGGTCATGCGCCAGGTGGACCGACTCGCATCGGAGGTACTCCACGCATGCGGCTGACAGGGGCACGGATTTGGCGCTCGCCGACGACCCTTCAGTGCCGGCGAACCGCTTCCCGGGGCAGGAGTACCGGCGCCGCGGTGGCCGGCGCGAAGATCGGGAACGCCCGATGGCACCCACCGTGATCACGCCGCCCCCGAGCGCCGAGCGACGCGAGCCGGGCGGTCGCGCGCGACAACCGGTCGTGCGCCTGACCGGGCATCACCCTCGGGACGGCACCGGCCCGGCCCAGGTGATCATCACTGACACCGACATGACGGGTGTCCCGACTCGGATGATCAACGATATCGGCCTGAAGCGGGTTTGGGCCCACCCCTACCGGTCCGGATCCGCGGTCGCCGTAGCGCTGCTCGCCGGATCCTGACCCGGCCTCGCTGCCCGGAATGCCAGCGGGACGCCCCTTCGACAGGGCCCGCATCCCGCCGCAAGGAGGTCTGAGAGCCCGGCCCGCCAGGCCGAGGCGATCGGCTGCACGGTCCGCTTCGAACTCCTTCACACTCACAACGTTCGGAGGTTCGATCATGTCAGTGCCTTCCATGGGGACACCCCGCCAACCAGGCAGACCGGTGTTCCGGCGCGTGCTCGCCGTGCTGCTCACCGTGGTCATCGCCGGGTTCGGGGCGCAGCTCGCGCCGAGCCGCGCGGCTGCGCTCGGGACGCTGCCACCAGTGGTCCAACCGATCTTCACGATCGGGACGCCCGATCAGTCCGATGCGGAGTTCGCGCTTGCGCCCGGTGGATACAACAACTACTCGGCCAGGTTCCCGTCCGACGTGACCTACACCGTGGGCACCAGCACGGCGGCCGACTGGTCCTACCTCCAGCCGGGGCCTTCGGACCCGTGGGCGGGCAGCAAGCAGCACCCCTTCACGATCGACTACTCGCTCACGGCGGCGCAGGCCGCGGGCGGCGTCACGCTCCAACTCGGCTACGTCGACACGCACAACGCGGCGCCACCGTCCGTGCGGATCACCTCGAACGGGACGGTGGCCGACACGGCAACGGCTGTGGCAGGCGGCGGTGTCGGCGCCTACGGGGCCAATCGGGCGGTCAGCGCCAGCAACTCACTGACCCGGCCGTCGCAGTTGGGCTTCCTGGTCCCGGCCGCGGATCTGCGCACCGGGGCGAACACACTGGTGATCACCGACATCGCCGGGTCGTGGGCCGCCTACGACTCGGTCACGATGCTTCCGGCGCCGACCTCGACCGGCCAGGTCCAGGTTCTGTCGATGAGCCCGACGGTGCTGTTCAAGAAGGACCCGCACGGGATCGACGAGCAGATGGTCGATATCGGTGTGAACAACACGTCCGGTTCCGGCGCGGTGACCTTCACCGCGAGCATGAGCGGCGGGCAGACCGAGACCACCTCCCTGACGGTTCCGGCGGGCCGGTCCACGCAGCGCGTCGCGGTGCCGCCGGCCCCGGCCGGTGGTCCGGCCGAGGTCGACATCAGCGCGGCGCTGGGCGGACAGTCGGGCACGTACTCGATGAACCTGCCCTACCAGAAGCGCTGGCAGGTGGATGTCATCGACGGCAGCCATCTTGACATCGGCTACCACTACGACCAGGACACCACCCGCCAGGTGCAGGACGCCTACCTGGACGAGGCGGTGACCTTGTGCAACAAGACCGCGAACTATGCGGACAACGAGAAGTTCCGCTGGACCGTCGAGCAGTCCTGGATGCTCGACAACTACCTCAGCGACCGTTCCGCGACGCAGATCGCAGGTCTGGAAGCGTGTGTCGCATCCGGGCAGATCGAGATCACCGCAGGCTACGACAGCAACTTGCAGGACCTGGCCAGCCCGGAGCAACTGATACGCAGCCTGGCCAAGGCGCGTGCTCTCGCGGCACACGTCGGTGTATCCCCGGTGAGCGCGATCCAGGACGACGTGTCCGGCGTGTCCGCCCAGTACATCCAGATGCTGTCCCAGGAAAAGGTGAAGCTCCTGATCAACGGCGCCAACCCGGGTCACACCGCGCTTTCCGCGACACCGGCGGCGGGACAGTCCAGCACCCCGTACGCGGGGCAGGGCACCCCGACACTGTTCAACTGGCAGGCCCCTGACGGCAGCAAGGTCCTCACGTTCTTCGGGGCCAACGGGTACTACGACGGCTTCTGGACCGTCAACACCGGGCTGCAGTGCCCGCTGGCCCCCAGGTCGAACGACTGCGGTCGCGACCTGCCCGCGCTGCCGTACCAGCCGATCGCCCAACCGTCGGACCTGACGCCGATCGTCAACAACCTCACGAGCAGCGTGTCGACCGAGCTCGAAGGGCTCCAGGTCGGCCGGTACCCGCAGTCGGTCTACCCGCTGCAAACCTTCCTGGACTCGACTCCGCCGATGATCGGGATCTCCGACGTGCTGCACAACTACGCGCAGCAGTACGACTATCCCCGCATCGTGATGTCCACCCCGTCGCGGTTCTACGCCGACGCCACCACCGCGCAGCACGCCACCTCGCCGGACGGCTTCATGCCCGACCCGACATCGACGGACGTGAGCGCGCTGCCCGTGCACAGCGGTGACTACACCGACTGGTGGTCCGACGGGGTCGGCTCGACGGCCTTCGAGACGGGCGAGAACATGCAAGCCCAGTCGCGCACGACCAACGCCGAGACGCTGGGGACACTGGGGACGCTGAACACGCCGGACCCGACGCGCTCCTGCCTGGTGGACTCGGCGTACCAGGACGAGAACCTCTACACCGAACACACCTGGGGCGACGAGGGGCTGGTCTATCCACCGACACAGTGGCCGGTCAAGAAGGCATTCGCCGACAAGGCGGCACGCTTCAGTCAGGATGCCATGGACTCGGCGACCACATCGCTGTCCGCACAGATCGCCAATCCTGGCACCGACCCCGGGCTGGCCGTCTTCAATCCGCTGTCCTGGACGCGCACCGAACTGGTCACCGCCCCCGTCCCCACCGGATGGGCCGGACAACTGGTCGAGCGCGGCAGCGGCGCCGCCGTTGCCTATCAAGCGGTGGACAGCACCCACATCGAGTTCGTCGCAGCGGGCGTCCCCTCCGACGGCTACCGGACCTACGACCTGCACACCGCGAGCAGCACGGCCGGACCACCTGATCCGTCGCTCAGCTGGAACCCGACGACCGGGGTGCTGCAGAACCACTACTACGCGGTGACGATCTCACCGAAGACCGGCACGATCACCTCGGTCGTGGATCGGGTCACCGGCCGCCAACTGGTGGACTCCAGCGCGTCGTCGACGCTGAACCAGTACATCTACCGCCGCAACGCCGGGCGCGACTACAGCTTCACCCAGGGTGGTTCGCCCTCGACGAGCGCGAACCAGTGGTCGCCGTCGAACCCGACCCTGACCGTCCGGGCCAGCGGGCCGATCAGCGTCACCGTGCAGGTCGCCTACCCGGGCACACCTGGCGGGAAGGACGCTTCGAAGAACGACACGGGTGTCGAGTCGCTGGGCTCGACGATCACGCTCTATGCCAACACCTCGCGGGTCGACATCGCCGACTCGATGGACAAGCACCTCGCGGACACCGTCACCGAAAGCGGGCACACGGTTCCCCAGCCCGAGGAGGGCTACTTCGCGTTTCCGTTCCTCGAGAACAACCCCACGGTCACCTACGAGGGCACGGGCACGCCGGTGCAACTGGGCGCCGGACAGATGCCCGGCGCGGCGATGGACTGGCAGTCGATGGGCAGCTATGCCGACGCTTCCAACAGCGGCGGCGGGGTCACCCTGAGCTCGACGGACGCTCCGCTGATCGAATTCGGGCACATCGGCACCATGCAACTCGTCGCCCGTCCCGGACGTCTGGACAACAGCCCGTCCCCCGACCTCAGCGGTGTCCTGCCCACCAACGGGTCGATGTTCTCCTACGCCTTCAACAACCTGTGGACCACCAACTACAACGGCGCACAGTCCGGGCCGGTCACGTTCAACTACTCGATCACCGACCACAGCGACGGCTTCGACGCGACCACCGCGACGCACTACGGGTGGGGGGTGCAGTCGCCACTGCGCGCGGCGCTGCTGCCTGCCGGTCAGGCCGGGACGTACTCCGCGACCGACGAGGCACTGGCATCGGTCGACACCTCCAACCTCGCCGTCGAGACCATCAAGCAAGCCTCGCCGGTGCTCTCTTCGCCGACCCACCCCCTGATCGCACGTCTTCTAGAGGTGGCCGGCCAGTCCGGCACGGCGCACCTGCGGTTGCCGTTCAAGGTCAGCACCGCTGACCTGATGGACCTGGCCGACCAGCCCACCACGGCGCCCGCGCTGACCGTCACCGACTGGGGTGCCGGTTCGCAGATCTCCGTCCCCTACACCGGGCACGGCATCGTCAGTGTCGGCCTCACCCCGACCGCGCCCTACAGTGGCGGCACACCGGTGATGTGCGCGAACGAATTCGGCCTCGCCCCCACCAACTACGCGGACTACCCCACCGCCTTCCCCCACGACGTCGCCTACACCGCCCAGCAGAGCTCGACCGGCGCGGGCGCCACCTACCCGACGGCGACGACACCGTGGGTCGGTGCGACCGGCACCGGGGTCTCCGCACCGCAATGGAGCTACATCCAGCCCGGACCTTCCGACGCCTGGGCCGGCAGCAAGCAGCACACGTTCGCCCTCACGTTCACGCTGCCGAAAGCCTCGACGACAGATCTGACGCTGTCGCTCCGGTTGCTCGACACCAACCAGCTCGGCGCACCCAAGATCGACGTATCGCTCAACGGCGACACCCCGGTCGTCGACCAACTGCCCAACGGCGGCGGCGACGGGTACCGGTGGGGCGACGGCGGCGACGACAGCTCGTACAAGATCGCGCCGATCACGCGTAACTACCCCCTCGACCACACGAAGCTCGTCGCAGGGCAGAACACCATCACGATCACCACCGTGACCGGCTCCTGGCTGGTCTACGACGCGATCGCGATCGGCGGATAATCCGACAGGACCGCTGTTTGAGGGGATGGGCCCGGCAAGCACGGCGCTCATCCCCTCGGCGGGTTCGGAACGCACGCCACCACCAGTCGGCGACCGCCGTCACCAGCGTCCTGGACCGAGGAGCGGGACCACTACCGAGCGGCGACGATCCCCGACGAGCGGGACCTCCACACCAAGGGTGACCCGAGCCGCCCCTGACACCCCACGGGCCGACTGCACTCCAGCCCTCCCACATCGTCCCCGGGTCAAGCCCCGGCCGGGTGGGCGAGAGCGTCGAGCAGGCGCTTGACCGGATTGGTGAGGCCCCACCGTTCGCAGAGCCCTTCGAGGGTGATGGGGTCGAGGGGTTCGTGGGGCAGCGCGGCGTCGAACGCGGGAAGCGGCACATCCGTGGCGACCCGGACCACCTTGGGCGCGACGTCGAGATACGCGGACGCCGCGAGGATGTTGCGGCGGCGGGCCGGCGTGAGCTTGGAGAACGGCTCCTCGGCGGCGGCACGGACACCGGACAGGTCGCCGTAGAGGGTGATCAGTTCGGCCGCGGTCTTCTCGCCGATCCCCTTGACCCCGGGCAGGCCGTCGCTCGGGTCGCCGCGCAGCGCGGCGAAGTCGGCGTACTGGTCCGCCCGCACCCCGTAGCGGGTCGCGATGGTCTCCGCGTCGATCACGTCGCAGTCGCCGACGCCCTTGCGCGGGTAGAGCACGCGCACCCCACGGTCGTCGTCGACGAGCTGGAAGAGGTCGCGGTCGCCCGTGACGATGGCCACGGGCGTGGTCGAGGCGGTGGCCAGGGTGCCGATCACGTCGTCCGCCTCGTAACCCGGCACGCCGACCCGGGCGATGCCGACCGCGTCGAGCACCGCCTCGATCACCGGGACCTGCGGCGAGAGTGTGTCGGGCACCTCCTCGCTGCCCGCCTCGGGGTCGGCGACGCGGTGCGCCTTGTAGGAGGGGATGAGATCGACCCGCCACTGGGGCCGCCAGTCCGCGTCCATGCACGCCACCAGCGCGGTGGGGGAGTGGTCGGTGACGAGCCGGGCGATGAAGTCGATCAGGCCGCGCACCGCGTTGACCGGGGTGCCGTCGGGCGCCCGCACCGACTCCGGCACCCCGAAGTACGCGCGGAAGTAGAGGCTTGCGGTGTCGAGCAGCAACAGCTCGCCGCCGGTGCGGTCGCCGCCGCCGGGCTTCTCGTTCGTCACGCGGCCAGCATCGCACGCCCCACCGACAGCCCGCCGTACCGTGGGGTGGTGACCGAACATGAGCCCGTCCGACCGGCGGTACGCCGTGTGGTGTCCCTGGTTCCGTCGCTGACCGAGGCGGTCGCCGCGACCGCGCCCGGCCTGCTCGTCGGCGCCACCGACTGGTGCACCCACCCGGCAGACCTCGACGTGGTGCGGATCGGTGGCACGAAGAACCCGGACACGGCCGCGGTCGCCGCCCTCGCCCCCGACCTGGTGATCGCCAACGAGGAGGAGAACCGCCCGCCGGATCTGGCCGAGCTGCGTGCGGCCGGGCTGCGGGTGCTGGTCACCGAGATCCGCTCGCTGCCGCAGGCGTTCGCCGAACTGCACCGGGTGCTGGTCGACGGATGCGGCCTGCGCCGACCCGGCTGGCTGGACGCCGCCGAGTCCGCATGGCGCGACGTGCCACCGGTGCGGACGTACGAGCTTGACGCCGCGGATGAGCCCGACGCCGCGCGCCCGTACGAGCTTGACGCCGCGGATGAGCCCGACGCCGCGAACGGGCCCGAGCACGTACGCCCCGGCGGGCTTGCACCGGCGGCCGGGCGCCGCCCCCGCGCGATCGTGCCGATCTGGCGCCGCCCCTGGATGGCGCTCGGCCGTGACACGTTCGCCGGCGACCTGCTCGCCCGCCTCGGCGTCGACCACGTCCTCGCCGGCCACGACGAGCGCTACCCGCGCTTCGACCCGGCCGACCTGCCCGCCACCGACCTCGTCGTACTGCCCGACGAGCCCTACCGTTTCACCGCGGACGACGGCCCCGAGTCGTTCCCCGGGCTGCCCGCCGCGCTGGTCAGCGGACGGCATCTGACCTGGTACGGCCCCTCGCTCGTCGAGGCCCCCGCGGTCGTCGGGGCGGCGCTGCGCGGTGCCCGGCCGTACCCGGCGCGGTCGGCCCCCGGCGCGCGCCCGCGGCGGGGACACGGTCCGGGCGGTGCCGGGCCGGGGGCGTGACCGGGATGTGACCCCCGTCCTTACAGGATTCTCATGCTGGGGCCATAAGGTGACGCCGTGACGACGACGACCCCGCCCGGCTGGTACCCAGAGCCCGGGCACACAGGCAACGGCCCGGCCATGGAACGCTGGTGGGACGGGAACACGTGGACGGAGTACACCAGGACGGCGCCCGTGCCGGCCGGTGCCCCCGCGAGCGGGCAGCAGTTCTACGGCGGCCCGCCCTCCTACGCGCCGTACCCCTCGGGTGACGTCATAGGCTCGCCGGGCGGCGGCAACCGGCGCCCGCGCACCGTGGCGATCGCCATCGTGGTCGCGCTCGTCGTCATCGGCGGCATCGTCGCCGCGGTCGTCGCGGTGGGCGGGAACAGCGACGACAGCGCGGACAAGAAGAACAACCCCACGCCGAGCGCCACCCCGCCGCACCGCACCGGCCCGCCGCAGAACCCGCGGTCGCAGAACCCGGACGACCCGAGCAACCCCGGCGCCCCGTCCGACGGCGGCCCGGCGGTCGACCTCCTCGACGGCATCAGCCTGCCGGTGCTCGACGGCTGGACCGGCGGCACCGCCCAGGACGGCAGCGCCAGCATTTCCGTCGGCAGCTACGACTGCCCGAACGACACGACCGGCCAGCAGTCCTGCTCGCTCGGCGGTGCCTACTCGATGCCGGCGAAGTCGCTGAAGATCACCGCGACCACGGCCGAGGCGGCCGCCAAGCAGGACATCGCGGGCAACGCCGCCGCCTCCTACAACTCCGACACCTACGGCGCGACGACCTCGCACCAGCAGCTCCAGTCCGACGCGATCACGGTCGCCGGACAGCAGGGCTACCTGGTCCGCTGGAAGGTCAACACCAAGTCCGGCACCGGCGGGTACGTCGAGTCGCTGGCGTTCCCGTCGCCGAGCCACAGCAGCCAGATCGTCATCGTCCGGTTCGGCTTCGACATCACCGCCAAGGCGCCCGGCCAGGACGTCATCGACCAGATCACCCAGGGCATCAAGGCCGACAGCAGCGGCGCCTCCAGCGGAAGCACCGGCGGCGCCGGCGTCTGACCGCCCGCCCGCCGGGCGGCTCCTCCCGATCGGCCCTGCGCGTACGCGCCCGAGCAGCCGACGGGCCCGGGCGCCTGACAGCCCTGGCAGCCGAGTCGGCCTACGGT
>NZ_JACEGK010000231.1:0-11745 GCF_056859195.1 Streptomyces sp. NH27 | reverse complement strand
GGAGTCGCGACTTCGTGTCGCCGACAACACTGGTGCCAAGGAGATCCTTTGCATCCGTGTTCTCGGTGGTTCGGGTCGCCGCTACGCGGGCATCGGTGACGTCATCGTCGCCACCGTCAAGGACGCGATCCCCGGTGGCAACGTGAAGAAGGGCGAGGTCGTCAAGGCGGTCATCGTCCGGACCGTCAAGGAGCGCCGTCGCGCCGACGGCTCGTACATCCGTTTCGACGAGAACGCCGCCGTGCTTCTCAAGAACGACGGCGACCCCCGCGGCACCCGTATCTTCGGCCCGGTGGGCCGTGAGCTGCGCGAGAAGAAGTTCATGAAGATCGTCTCGCTCGCGCCGGAGGTGCTGTAACCGATGAAGATCAAGAAGGGCGACCTGGTCCAGGTCATCACCGGCAAGGACAAGGGCAAGCAGGGCAAGGTCATCGTGGCCTTCCCCCGCGAGGACCGGGTTCTGGTCGAGGGTGTCAACCGGGTCAAGAAGCACACCAAGGCCGGCCAGACCGACCGCGGTTCGAAGACCGGCGGGATCATCACCACCGAGGCGCCGATCCACATCAGCAACGTGCAGCTGGTTGTTGAGAAGGACGGCAAGAAGGTCGTGACCCGCGTCGGCTACCGCTTTGACGACGAGGGCACCAAGATCCGCGTTGCCAAGCGGACCGGTGAGGACATCTGAGATGACTACTGCTACTTCAGGTGCCGCTACCACCAGCACCGCTCCGCGTCTCAAGACGCGCTACCGCGAGGAGATCGCGGGCAAGCTGCGTGAGCAGTTCGACTACGAGAACGTCATGCAGATCCCCGGTCTCACCAAGATCGTGGTCAACATGGGTGTGGGCGACGCCGCCCGCGACTCCAAGTTGATCGAGGGCGCGATCCGCGACCTCGCCACGATCACCGGCCAGAAGCCGCAGATCACCAAGGCTCGTAAGTCCATCGCGCAGTTCAAGCTGCGTGAGGGTCAGCCGATCGGTGCGCACGTCACGCTGCGCGGTGACCGGATGTGGGAGTTCCTGGACCGCCTGCTGTCGCTGGCGCTGCCGCGTATCCGCGACTTCCGTGGCCTGTCGCCGAAGCAGTTCGACGGCCGGGGCAACTACACCTTCGGTCTCACGGAGCAGGTCATGTTCCACGAGATCGACCAGGACAAGATCGACCGGGTCCGGGGCATGGACATCACCGTGGTCACCACGGCGACCAACGACGACGAGGGTCGTGCCCTCCTTCGTCACCTCGGCTTCCCGTTCAAGGAGAACTGACCGTGGCGAAGAAGGCTCTGATCGCTAAGGCGGCTCGCAAGCCCAAGTTCGCTGTGCGCGCGTACAACCGCTGCCAGCGCTGTGGCCGGCCGCACTCCGTCTACCGCAAGTTCGGCCTGTGCCGCGTGTGCCTTCGTGAGATGGCGCACCGTGGTGAGCTGCCGGGCGTGACCAAGAGCTCCTGGTAGTCCTTTCCCGGACATCAGGACCCGATCCACTACGCCGTAGGTCCCCGCACCACACCCGCTCCCGGCTCAGGCCGGGGGAGAGGGACGGAGCAGACAGGAAACCGCGGCGAGAGAGGCCCAGGGCCAACTCATGACCATGACCGACCCCATCGCAGACATGCTGACCCGTCTGCGCAACGCGAACTCGGCGTACCACGACGAAGTCGGGATGCCGTTCAGCAAGATCAAGTCGCACATCGCGGAGATCCTCCAGCAGGAGGGTTACATCACCGGCTGGAAGGTCGAGGAGGCCGAGGTCGGCAAGAACCTCATCCTCGAGCTGAAGTTCGGCCCCAACCGCGAGCGCTCGATCGCCGGCATCAAGCGGATCAGCAAGCCGGGTCTTCGGGTCTACGCAAAGTCCACCAACCTGCCTCGGGTGCTGGGCGGCCTCGGCGTGGCGATCATCTCCACGTCGCACGGTCTGCTCACCGGCCAGCAGGCGCAGAAGAAGGGCGTGGGTGGGGAAGTCCTCGCCTACGTCTGGTAACCGGGAAAGAGAGGTAGAGCAATGTCGCGTATCGGCAAGCTGCCCATCTCGGTTCCCGCCGGAGTGGACGTCACCATCGACGGCCGCACGGTTGCGGTGAAGGGCCCCAAGGGCTCGCTCACGCACACCGTCGCCGCGCCGATCGAGATCGCAAAGGGCGAGGACGGCGTGCTGCTGGTCACTCGCCCCAACGACGAGCGTGTCTCGAAGGCCCTGCACGGCCTGTCCCGCACGCTGGTGGCGAACATGATCACCGGCGTGACCGCGGGCTACAGCAAGTCCCTTGAGATCAGCGGTGTCGGGTACCGCGTCCAGGCGAAGGGCTCCAACCTGGAGTTCGCGCTGGGATACAGCCACCCGATTCTCGTCGAGGCCCCCGAGGGCATTTCCTTCAAGGTCGAGTCCCCGGTGAAGTTCTCCGTCGAGGGCATCGACAAGCAGAAGGTCGGCGAAGTGGCCGCCAATATCCGCAAGCTGCGGAAGCCTGACCCGTACAAGGCGAAGGGCGTCAAGTACGCCGGCGAAGTCATCCGCCGCAAGGTCGGAAAGGCTGGTAAGTAGCCATGGCATACGGTGTGAAGATCGCCAAGGGCAAGGCGTACAAGGGTGCGGCGCTCAAGCGGCGCCACATTCGGGTCCGCAAGCGCGTCAACGGTACGACCGAGCGCCCGCGCCTGGTGGTGACGCGGTCCAACCGCGGCATCGTGGCGCAGGTCATCGACGACCTCGCGGGCCACACGCTCGCGTCGGCGTCGACCCTCGACGCGTCCATCCGCGGCGGCGAAGGCGACAAGAGCGCCAAGGCGAAGCAGGTCGGCCAGCTTGTGGCCGAGCGTGCGAAGGCCAAGGGCGTCGAAGCTGTCGTGTTCGACCGTGGCGGCAACCAGTACGCTGGGCGGATCGCCGCCCTGGCGGACGCCGCCCGCGAAGCCGGTCTGAAGTTCTGACCGGTTCCGTTAGCTAGCGGATAACGAAGAGAGGTAATTCCAATGGCTGGACCCCAGCGCCGCGGAAGCGGTGCCGGTGGCGGCGAGCGACGGGACCGTAAGGACCGGCGGGACGGCGGCCAGCAGGCCGAGAAGACCGCCTATGTCGAGCGGGTTGTCGCGATCAATCGCGTCGCCAAGGTTGTGAAGGGTGGTCGTCGCTTCAGCTTCACCGCGCTGGTCGTGGTGGGCGATGGCGATGGCACCGTCGGTGTCGGCTACGGCAAGGCCAAGGAGGTGCCGGCCGCCATCGCCAAGGGCGTTGAGGAGGCCAAGAAGCACTTCTTCAAGGTCCCCCGTATCCAGGGCACCATCCCGCACCCGATCCAGGGCGAGAAGGCCGCGGGCGTCGTCCTGCTCAAGCCGGCTTCCCCCGGTACCGGTGTGATCGCCGGTGGTCCGGTGCGTGCCGTGCTGGAGTGCGCGGGCATCCACGACGTGCTGTCCAAGAGCCTCGGCTCGGACAACGCGATCAACATCGTGCACGCCACGGTGGCTGCGCTCCAGGGCCTTCAGCGGCCCGAGGAGATCGCCGCCCGCCGCGGTCTGCCGATCGAGGATGTCGCGCCGGCCGCGCTGCTGCGCGCCCGAGCCGGGGTCGGTGTGTGATGGCGCGCCTGAAGGTCACGCAGACCAAGTCCTACATCGGCAGCAAGCAGAACCACCGTGACACCCTGCGTTCGCTCGGGCTCAAGCGCCTGCACGACGTCGTGGTCAAGGAGGACCGCCCGGAGATCCGCGGCATGGTCCACACCGTCCGCCACCTCGTCACGGTCGAGGAGGTCGACTGATCATGGGTGACAACCCGATCAAGGTGCACAACCTTCGTCCGGCTCCGGGCGCCAAGACCGCCAAGACCCGTGTGGGTCGCGGCGAGGCGTCCAAGGGCAAGACGGCCGGTCGTGGTACCAAGGGCACCAAGGCCCGTTACCAGGTTCCGGAGCGCTTCGAGGGCGGGCAGATGCCCCTCCACATGCGGCTCCCGAAGCTCAAGGGCTTCAAGAACCCGTTCCGCACCGAGTACCAGGTCGTCAACCTGGACAAGCTCGCCGCCCTCTACCCCGAGGGTGGTGAGGTCACCGTTGCCGACCTGGTCGCCAAGGGTGCCGTGCGCAAGAACCAGCTCGTCAAGGTGCTCGGCACCGGCGACATCTCCGTGGCGCTCCAGGTGACCGTTGACGCGGCCTCCGGCTCCGCCAAGGAGAAGATCACCGCGGCCGGCGGTACCGTCACCGAGCTCGTCTGAGCCGGATGTGCAACTCGACCGGGGACGCCCAGTACCTTCAGGGCGTCCCCGGTCGTTCATTTCTGTGAATTTTCCCTGGCCGATGGGTCATTCCTACCGGGGCCACGTCGCCGGTAAGGTGGCCGAGCCCCTATCCGTCAGAAATCTCACCAGAGACCGTCCTTCCGCCGTGGCGCGGGGGGTGCAGGAGGCACCGTGCTCACCGCGTTCGCCCGGGCGTTCAGGACGCCCGACCTGCGCAAGAAGCTGCTCTTCACGCTGGCCATCATCGTGGTGTACCGGCTGGGCGCGCACGTCCCGGTGCCCGGTATCGACTTCGGCGTCGTCAATGACTGTGTGAAGCAGACGAAGGGCAACAACAGCCTCTTCGGTCTGGTCAACATGTTCAGCGGCGGAGCTCTGCTCCAGCTCACCATCTTCGCGCTAGGGATCATGCCGTACATCACGGCGAGCATCATCCTGCAACTGTTGACCGTGGTGATCCCGCGGCTGGAGGCCCTGAAGAAGGAAGGGCAGGCCGGCACCACCAAGATCACGCAGTACACCCGGTACCTGACGGTCGCGTTGGCGATCCTGCAGGGCACCGGTCTGGTGGCGACCGCCCGCTCCGGCAACCTCTTCTCGACCTGCTCCAAGGGCAACGACATCGTCCCGAACCAGTCGATCTTCACCACCGTCACCATGGTGACCTGCATGACCGCGGGCACCGTGATGATCATGTGGCTGGGCGAGCTGATCACCGACCGCGGTATCGGCAACGGTATGTCGATCCTGATGTTCGTCTCGATCGCGGCCGGCTTCCCCGGCTCGCTGTGGGGCATCAAGGTCTCCGGCACCATCGCCGGCGGCTGGGTCGAGTTCCTCGCGGTGATTCTGATCGGTCTGGTCATGGTCGGCCTGGTGGTCTTCGTCGAACAGGCCCAGCGCCGGATCCCGGTGCAATACGCGAAGCGCATGATCGGCCGCCGGTCCTACGGCGGCACCTCGACGTACATCCCGCTCAAGGTGAACCAGGCCGGTGTGATCCCGGTCATCTTCGCCTCCTCGCTGCTCTACATCCCGGCGCTGATCGTGCAGTTCTCCGGGTCGACGGCCGGCTGGGCACAGTGGATCGAGCGCAACTTCACCAAGGGCGATCACCCGGCGTACATGGCCGCGTACTTCCTGCTGATCGTCTTCTTCGCCTTCTTCTACGTCGCGATCTCCTTCAACCCCGAGGAAGTTGCCGACAATATGAAGAAGTATGGTGGGTTCATCCCGGGTATCCGGGCCGGTCGCCCCACCGCTGAATACCTGAGTTACGTGCTCAACCGCATCACGTGGCCCGGTTCGCTGTACCTGGGCCTGATCGCCCTCGTTCCGACGGTCGCGATCGCGATCTTCAACGGGAGCAACGGCAACTTCCCTCTGGGTGGCACCAGCATCCTCATCATCGTCGGTGTGGGTCTGGAGACCGTGAAGCAGATCGAAAGCCAGCTCCAGCAGCGTAACTACGAAGGGTTCCTCCGCTGATGCGTATCGTCCTGGTCGGGCCGCCCGGCGCGGGCAAGGGGACGCAGGCCGCGTTCCTCGCCAAGAACCTCTCGATCCCGCACATTTCCACGGGCGACCTGTTCCGCGCCAACATCAACCAGGGCACCGACCTGGGCAAGCGGGCGAAGGCGTACATGGACGCCGGCGACCTGGTGCCCGACGAAGTCACCATCGGCATGGCCGAGGACCGGCTGGAGCGCCCGGACGCGACCGGCGGCTTCCTGCTGGACGGCTTCCCGCGCAACGAGCACCAGGCGCGGGCACTTGACGCCTACCTGGCCCGGCACGACATCGCGCTCGACGGCGTGCTGGACCTGGAGGTCCCGGAGGAAGAGGTGGTCAAGCGGATCGCCGGCCGCCGGATCTGCCGCAACAACAGCGCGCACGTCTTCCACGTCGAGTACAAGCAGCCGAAGACCGAGGGTGTCTGCGACGAGTGCGGCGGCGAGCTGTACCGGCGCGACGACGACGCCCCGGACAAGGTCCGCAACCGGCTGGAGATCTACCACCGCGAGACCGAGCCGATCATCGACTACTACAAGAAGCAGGGCCTTGTGGTGACGATCTCGGCGCTCGGCGCGGTGGCCGAGGTGACCGGACGGGCCATGACGGCGCTGCGTGCGGACGCCGACAGCGAGCAGAGCGCGTAGCCCCGACCCCGGTACCGGGTTCGCCGGTACACGTACCTGCCACGGCCGTGGTGCCCCGATGGGCGCCACGGCCGTATGGTTGGTGGCGGCAAGGATTTACCGCAGCAAGGACTTACGGCAGCAAGGAAGGCATCAGCCGCGATGGTGGAGCTGAAGACCCCGGAGCAGATCGCCAAGATGCGGGAGGCCGGTCTGGTCGTCGCGGCGATCCACGAGGCGACCCGGGCGGCGGCCGTGCCGGGCGCCAGCACCAAGGACCTGGACGAGGTCGCCGCGAAGGTGATCGCCGACCACGGCGCCAAGCCCAACTTCCTGGGCTACGGCGGCTTCCCCGGCAACATCTGCACGTCGGTCAACGACGTGGTGGTGCACGGCATCCCGGACTCCGTGACGGTGCTCAAGGACGGCGACATCCTCGCCGTGGACGCGGGCGCGATCGTCGACGGCTGGCACGGCGACGCGGCCTTCACCTGCCTGGTGGGCACCGGACACGCCCCGGAACTGGCCGAGTTGAGCCGGGTCACCGAGGAGTCCATGTGGGCGGGCATCGCCGCCTTCCGCAAGGGCAGCCGGCTGGACGACATCTCGCAGGCGGTCGAGTCGTACATCCGCCGGCAGCCGCGCCCGTCGTCGGGCAAATACGGCATCGTGGAGGGGTACGGCGGCCACGGCATCGGCACCCAGATGCACATGGACCCGCACGTGCTCAACTACGTCACCAAGAAGCGCGGTCGCGGTATCCGGCTGGTGCCCGGGCTGTGCCTGGCGATCGAGCCGATGGTGACACTCGGCACACCGCTCACCCATGTGCTGGACGACGAGTGGACCGTCAAGTCCGACGACGGCTCCTGGTCCGCGCACTGGGAGCACACCATCGCCCTGACCGAGCAGGGCCCGCTGGTGCTCACCGCCCCTGACGGGGGCAAGGCGAAGCTGGCGGAGTACGGCATCACCACGGCCCCCGACCCGCTTTGTTAGCGCCTTCTCGCCTCCGGTCGCTTGAACCCGGTGTCGACGGTCGATCATGCTCGGCCCTCTCCCCCAGAGCTGCGCCTGGGAGGTACCCCCATCGGGCGTGCGGGTGTTCTCCCTTTCGACACCGGCGCGCCCTTTGGCTCGCCGGCGAGGGGTACCCTCCGTGCGTAGCGATCACGCTCGGTGGGCATACATCTCGATTCGTGTTTCAGCGGCCCTTGCCGTAGAGTCATATGTCGGCCCCGCGTGTCTTCCGGCATGTCCGGAGCCGACCCCGGTAGCCGATCCCGAAAGCAGGACATGGCCAAAAAGCAAGGCGCCATCGAGATCGAGGGCACCGTGATCGAGTCTCTGCCGAATGCGATGTTCAAGGTGGAACTGCAGAACGGTCACAAGGTCCTCGCGCACATCAGCGGCAAGATGCGGATGCACTACATCCGGATCCTCCCGGATGACCGGGTCGTCGTGGAGCTGTCTCCCTACGATCTGACGCGCGGACGGATCGTCTACCGATACAAGTAACCCGCTTGTAGATCTCAACACGACCCGGAGAACCTCAGTCCCATGAAGGTCAAGCCGAGCGTCAAGAAGATCTGCGACAAGTGCAAGGTGATCCGCCGTCACGGCCGGGTCATGGTCATCTGCGACAACCTGCGCCACAAGCAGCGCCAGGGCTGACGCCCACCGACCACCCCTGCACCAGCAGAACTTCGCGCGACGCACACGCGTACATACGCAGTTCCCATCCCCGTCCAGCACGGGGATGACACCCCCGGTGGAGGCCGGGGACCCGTTCCGTACCTGGTACGGCGGAAGGGAACCGGAACTGCGGAAGACCTCCGAGAACACCAGGAGCCAAGCAGATGGCACGCCTTTCAGGCGTTGACCTCCCGCGCGAGAAGCGCGTGGAGATCGCCCTCACCTACGTCTTCGGCATCGGGCGCTCGCGCGCCCAGGAGATCCTGAAGAACACCGATGTGAACCCGGACACCCGCGTTCGCGACCTTGCCGAGGAAGACCTCGTCAGGATCGGTAAGTGGGTCGACGAGAACTACACGACCGAGGGTGACCTCCGCCGTGAAGTCCAGGCCGACATCCGCCGCAAGGTCGAGATCGGTTGTTACCAGGGTCTGCGCCACCGTCGGGGCCTGCCGGTCCACGGCCAGCGCACTCACACCAACGCCCGCACCCGCAAGGGTCCGCGTCGCGCGATCGCCGGTAAGAAGAAGCCGGGCAAGAAGTAGTCCGACAGCCAGACCCCATCAGCGGTCTTCGCTGTAGGACCGATCACCTCCACCGGGAGAAGTTGACACATGCCTCCTAAGGGCCGTCAGGGCGCAGCCAAGAAGGTGCGCCGCAAGGAAAAGAAGAACGTCGCTCACGGGCACGCCCACATCAAGAGCACGTTCAACAACACCATCGTCTCGATCACCGACCCTGCCGGGAACGTGATCTCCTGGGCCTCCGCCGGTCACGTCGGCTTCAAGGGCTCGCGCAAGTCGACTCCGTTCGCCGCGCAGATGGCCGCCGAGTCGGCCGCCCGCCGCGCGCAGGAGCACGGCATGCGCAAGGTGGACGTCTTCGTCAAGGGTCCCGGCTCCGGCCGCGAGACCGCGATCCGCTCCCTCCAGGCCACCGGCCTCGAGGTGGGTTCGATCCAGGACGTCACCCCGACCCCGCACAACGGCTGCCGCCCGCCGAAGCGCCGCCGCGTCTGACCAGCTGATACAGGAGAACTGAGACAATGGCGCGTTACACCGGGGCCGACTGCAAGCGTTGCCGTCGGGAGAAGCAGAAGCTCTTCCTCAAGGGAGCTAAGTGCGAGAGCGCGAAGTGCCCGATCGAGATCCGTCCTTACCCCCCGGGTGAGCACGGACGCGGGCGCACCAAGGACAGCGAGTACCTTCTCCAGCTTCGTGAGAAGCAGAAGTGCGCGCGTATCTACGGTGTCCTCGAGAAGCAGTTCGTGAACTACTACAAGGAAGCGAACCAGAAGACCGGCAAGACCGGTGAGAACCTTCTGCGCATCCTTGAGACCCGCCTCGACAACGTGGTGTACCGGGCCGGCTTCGCCAAGTCCCGTGACCACGCCCGTCAGCTGGTCCGGCACGGACACATCACCGTCAACGGCCGCAAGACCGACATCCCGTCGGCGCGAGTGGCCGTGAACGACATCGTCGAGGTCCGCGAGCGGTCCCGTAACCTGACCCCGTTCGCGGTGGCCCAGGGCGAGGCCGGCGACAAGACCGTGCCCGCGTGGCTCGAGGCCAACGCCGGCAAGCTGCGGATTCTGGTGCACAGCATGCCCGAGCGCCAGGTGATCGACACCCAGGTGCAGGAGCAGCTCATCGTCGAGCTCTACTCGAAGTAGTAGTCGAGTAGAAGTTCGCAGGTGGAGGGTGGTGCGGCCGCCGTCTTACGACGGTTCGGCCGCGCCACCCGTACCCTCGTAGTACAGGGGGCGTCAAATAGCGGGCGCCCACGACTGAAGGACCGAACACATGCTGATCGCTCAGCGTCCCTCGTTGACCGAAGAGGTCGTCGACGAGTTCCGCTCCCGGTTCGTGATCGAGCCGCTGGAGCCGGGATTCGGCTACACCCTCGGCAACTCCCTGCGTCGTACGCTCCTCTCCTCGATCCCGGGTGCGGCTGTCACCTCGATCCGGGTCGACGGGGTCCTGCACGAGTTCACCACCGTGCCGGGCGTCAAGGAGGACGTCACCGACGTCATCCTCAACATCAAGCAGCTCGTCGTCTCCTCGGAGCACGACGAGCCGGTCGTGATGTACCTGCGCAAGCAGGGTCCGGGTGTGGTCACCGCCGCCGACATCGCGCCGCCGGCCGGTGTCGAGGTGCACAACCCCGACCTGGTGCTGGCCACGCTCAACGCCAAGGGCAAGCTGGAGATGGAGCTGACCGTCGAGCGCGGTCGCGGCTACGTCTCCGCGGTGCAGAACAAGCAGCAGGGCCAGGAGATCGGCCGCATCCCGGTCGACTCCATCTACAGCCCGGTGCTCAAGGTCACCTACAAGGTCGAGGCGACCCGTGTCGAGCAGCGCACCGACTTCGACAAGCTGATCGTCGACGTCGAGACCAAGCAGGCCATGCGGCCGCGTGACGCCATGGCGTCGGCCGGCAAGACCCTGGTCGAGCTGTTCGGCCTGGCCCGCGAGCTGAACGTCGACGCCGAGGGCATCGACATGGGTCCGTCCCCGACGGACGCCGCTCTGGCCGCGGACCTGGCGCTGCCGATCGAGGAGCTGGAACTCACCGTCCGCTCCTACAACTGCCTCAAGCGCGAGGGCATCCACTCGGTGGGCGAGCTGGTGGCCCGCTCCGAGGCGGACCTGCTCGACATCCGCAACTTCGGTGCCAAGTCGATCGACGAGGTCAAGGCGAAGCTGGCCGGCATGGGCCTGGCCCTCAAGGACAGCCCGCCCGGATTCGACCCGACCGCCGCCGCCGACGCCTTCGGCGCCGACGACGACGTGGACGCGGGCTTCGTCGAGACCGAGCAGTACTGAGCACCAGCGGCGGATAGCGGGGATTCCCGCGCCCGCCGCGCATGACGTGCCCCGAAGGGGCGCGGGGAGCTGTGCGAGCAGCTGTCCGCGCCCCTTCGGGGAGCCCCGAGGCGCAGCCTCGGGTACTGACGAGCCGGCGGCCGCCGGCTCGCACTGACATCGGTACCTGACACGGCCGGTGCAGCGTAGAAGGAGAAGGACCATGCCCCAGCCCGCTAAGGGCGCCCGTCTGGGCGGGAGTGCCGCGCACGAGAAGCTGCTGCTCGCGAACCTCGCGAAGGCGCTCTTCGAGCACGGCCGGATCACCACCACCGAGGCCAAGGCGCGCCGGCTGCGCCCGGTCGCGGAGCGGCTGATCACGAAGGCGAAGAAGGGCGACATCCACAACCGTCGCCAGGTGCTGCAGCAGATCACCGACAAGGGGATCGTGCACACCCTCTTCACCGAGATCGCGCCGCGGTACGAGAACCGCCCGGGTGGCTACACCCGTATCACCAAGGTCGGCCCCCGTCGCGGCGACAACGCGCCGATGGCGGTCATCGAGCTGGTGGAAGCCCTCACCGTGCAGCAGAACGCGGTCGGCGAGGCCGAGGCCGCCACCAAGCGTTCCGCCAAGGACCGCGCCGGTGACGAGGCCCTGGCCGACGTCAAGAAGGCCGACGCGCCGGTCGAGGACGCCAAGCCCGTGGCCGACGCGGCCGAGGACGCGGTGGACGAGGAGCCCAAGGACGCCTGAGCGTCTTTGCGGTTCCGCGGATCTCCGAGGACCGACGAGCGGGCCCGCACCCTCCGGGGTGCGGGCCCGCCGCCGTATGGCGAGGGCGAGGCGCGGGTGAGCGGCGCGGG
>NZ_JACEGK010000230.1:0-11786 GCF_056859195.1 Streptomyces sp. NH27 | reverse complement strand
GTTGCTACCTCCTCTGTGTGACAGGCAGCACATCTTCATGGTAAAGACCGCATCAAATACTTTGTGATACCGTTCACGAAAGCAGGAAACGCCGAAAGACCTTGAGAGAGACGGTCTTCCGGCGAGAGGCACACCCTCGCTCCCGCCCCGCCTCGCCCCCGCTCGTCTCCGACGACATCCGCTCGCCCCAACTCCCGCCGGAGGAGCCGCCCCATGCAGCCCAACGACGCCCGGATCCTCCGGGGCTCGGCCCTCGCGGCCGGACCCGTCGGAGTCATCGCCATTGTTGTCAGCGCCCTCGTCGCAGGCGAGAAGGGCCTGCTCGGCGGTGTGGTGGCGGTTGCCGT
The DNA here is from genome assembly GCF_056859195.1 of Streptomyces sp. NH27. Taxonomy (NCBI): domain Bacteria; kingdom Bacillati; phylum Actinomycetota; class Actinomycetes; order Kitasatosporales; family Streptomycetaceae; genus Streptomyces; species Streptomyces sp. NH27. The sequence goes on along the minus strand of NZ_JACEGK010000230.1, from coordinate 11,439 downwards.
GGTCGCTGTCTTCTTCGCGCTCGGCTCGTGGGCGCTGATGCGGATCACCCAGAACCAGCCCCAGTTGGCGATGTCCGCCGGGATGCTGGTCTACGCCGTGCAGATCCTGCTGATCGGCGTCTTCATCGTCGTCTTCAAGGACACCAGCGGTTTCAACGGCCGCGCGTTCGGCCTGACCCTGCTGGTCACCGCGCTCGCCTGGGTGGGCGGCCAGATCAAGCAGACGCTGACCAGCCGGATGCTCTACGTCGATCCCGAACCCTCGGTCCCCGCCGCTCGGAAGCAGGAGGCGGACGCGGTCGGGACGGGGTCGCGCGATGCTACGTAAGGGGAGAGTAAGGGGCCTTCACCCTGGTCTGCTATCGTCCGAAGTCGCATCCGGACGTGAGGGCCCCTCGCACATGCAGAGGGTCAAGCCCCCGCGCCCTGCGGTGTATTCGGAACCGGAACCGCACTGGCGGTACGGAAGACGGATGCCCGCGACGCGGTGCGGGCTCTCAGCGGACCGAGCGGGCTTCGCCACGCCCTACCCGCAGTGCCGAACAGCGGCCTCACCAGCCGCGCTGACACACGAGGTTGCCGTTTCTTATGCGTCACGACGAAGGAGTCACGGGTGAGTGCCCACACGCTGCTCGCTGAAGCTGGATGCCACATTCAGCACGGTTGCGCATTCCCCGCTCCGGGTCTCAACTCGTTCGACTTCAAGCCGATCTTCAGCATCGGGAGCTTCGACTTCACCAAGCCGATGCTGCTGGCGGTCATCTGCATGCTGCTGGTGGTGGGCTTCTTCTGGGCCGCGTTCAGCAAGCCGAAGCTGGTGCCGGGAAAGCTGCAGCTGGTCGGTGAGATCGGCTACACGTTCGTGGCCCGCAGCATCGCCCGCGAGGTGATCGGCAAGAAGGGCGACAAATACGTCCCCTTCCTCGCGTCGATCTTCTTCTTCGTGTGGTTCATGAACATCATGTCGATCATCCCGGTCGCGCAGTTCCCGCCGATGTCGCGGTTCGCGTTCCCGGTGGGCCTCGCCGCCCTGGTCTTCATCACGTACATGTACCTCACGTTCAAGACGCACGGTTTCCGCGGCGGCGTGAAGAACCTGGTCTGGATTCCGGGTCTGCCCAAGCCGCTCGTGCCGCTGATCGTGCTGCTGGAGTTCATCCAGAACGTGATCACCCGCCCGTTCACCCTCGCGGTGCGGCTGTGGGCGAACATGTTCGCCGGCCACATGTTGATCGTGATGTTCAGCGTCGCGAGCTGGTACCTGCTCACCCCCTCGGCGTTCACCGCGGTGGCAGGCGGATCGTTCGCGCTCGCCGTCTTCATGACCGCCTTCGAGATCCTGATCCAGTTCCTCCAGGCGTACATCTTCACGCTGCTCGCCTCGATCTACATCAGTGGAGCGCTCGAAGAGGGTCACTGACCCGCGCCCGGAACCCATCCATCGAATCTTCCGCTGGGAAGCCCCCCAACGGACCGCATCACAAAGGAAGACAGGGAAATGTCTGCCGAGCTCGTTAACCTCGCCGCCGCCACCACCGCCGGCCGCCTGGGCGCGGTCGCCTACGGCCTCGCCGCCATCGGCCCCGGCGTGGGCATCGGTCTGGTCTTCGGCCACTCGATCGAGGCCATGGCCCGCCAGCCCGAGGCCATGCCGGTCATCCGCACCAACATGTTCCTCGGCTTCGCGCTGTGCGAGGTCCTCGCACTGCTCGGCCTGGTCGTCCCCTTCATCTTCCAGAAGTGACCTGGACCCCCGACCAGTAGCCACTCGACGAAAGGTTCAGACATGATGACCTTCCTTGCGGAGGAGGGGGCGCAGAACCCGCTCATCCCCGATACCGCGGAACTGGTTATCGGCCTGCTCTGCTTCTTCATCGTCTTCGGCATCCTCGGCAAGAAGCTCCTGCCGAACATCCAGAAGACCCTCGCAGAGCGCCACGACGCGATCGAGGGTGGCCTGGAGCGGGCGGAGAAGGCCCAGGCCGACGCCAATCGCACGCTTGAGGAGTACAAGGCCCAGCTCGCCGAGGCCCGCCACGAGGCGGCTCGGATCACCGAGCAGGCCCGCGAGCAGGGCGCGCAGATCATCGCGGAGATGCGCGAGGAGGGCTCGCGGCAGCGCGACGCCATCATCGCGGCGGGCCATGCCCAGATCGAAGCAGACCGCCGTCAGGTGACGGTCAGCCTCCGGCAGGAGGTCGGCAAGATCGCCACCGACCTGGCCGGCCGGGTGGTCGGCGAGTCCCTGGAGGACTCCGCCCGCCAGTCCCGCGTGGTCGACCGCTTCCTGGACGGCCTGGAGCAGAGCGCTGCTTCTTCCGCCGAGGCGGCGCGATGAACGGTGCGAGCCGCGAAGCACTGGCGGCCGCCCGCGAGCGGCTGGACGCACTGACCGACAGCACGTCGGTGGATGCGGCCGGGCTCGCCGGTGAGCTGTCCTCGGTCACCACGCTGCTGGACCGCGAGAGCGGTCTGCGGCGCGCGCTGACCGACCCGGCGCAGACCGGTGAGGCCAAGGCGGAGCTGGTCCGCAGGCTGCTCGGCAGCCAGCTCGGCGGCGAAGCGCTCGACCTGGTGGCCGGCATGGTCAGGTCCCGCTGGTCGCGCTCGCGTGACCTGGTGGACGCCCTGGAGGAACTGGCCGACACCGCCGACCTGATCGCCGCCCAGCGCGGTGGCGACCTGGACGACGTCGAGGACGAGCTCTTCCGGTTCGGCCGGATCGCCGCGGGCAGCAGCGAGCTGCGCGCCGCACTGGCCGACCGCGGCGCCGGCAAGGACGCGAAGCGCGCCCTGCTGGGCACGCTGCTCGGCGGCCGTGCCAATCCGGTCACGGAACGGCTGGTCGTACGACTGGTCACCGCGCCGCGAGGACGTAGCCTGGAGGGCGGGATCGAATCCCTGTCCAAACTGGCAGCGGCCCGCCGGGGTCGGACGGTAGCGGAAGTGGTCTCGGCCGTTCCGCTCAGTGACCGGCAGAAGCAGCGGCTCGCAGACGCGCTGTCCCGGATCTACGGCCGCCCGGTGCACCTGAACCTGGACGTGGACCCCGCGGTCCTCGGCGGGGTGCGGGTACGCGTCGGCGACGAGGTCATCAACGGCTCCATCGCGGACCGGCTCGACGAAGCCGCCCGCCGTATGGCCGGCTGACAGCCACCAACGCAACAAGCATGAAGGCGGCCCTAGTTGGGCCGTGAGGAATACAGGGCCCAACAAGGAGAGCAGGGAACCCAGATGGCGGAGCTCACGATCCGGCCGGAGGAGATCCGGGACGCGCTGGATACTTTTGTCCAGTCGTACCAGCCGGACGCCGCCTCGCGCGAGGAGGTCGGCACGGTCAGCGTTGCCGGTGACGGCATCGCGAAGGTCGAGGGTCTGCCCTCGGCCATGGCGAACGAGTTGCTGAAGTTCGAGGACGGCACCCTCGGCCTCGCCCTCAACCTCGAGGAGCGCGAGATCGGTGCGATCATCCTCGGCGAGTTCGACGGCGTGGAAGAGGGCCAGCCGGTGCAGCGCACCGGTGAGGTGCTCTCTGTCGCGGTCGGCGAGGGCTACCTGGGCCGGGTCGTCGACCCGCTGGGCAACCCGATCGACGGCCTCGGCGAGATCGAGACCGAGGGCCGTCGCGCCCTCGAACTCCAGGCGCCGACCGTCATGCAGCGCAAGTCGGTGCACGAGCCGATGCAGACCGGCCTCAAGGCCGTCGACGCGATGACCCCGATCGGCCGTGGCCAGCGCCAGCTGATCATCGGTGACCGGCAGACCGGCAAGACCGCGCTGACCATCGACACGATCATCAACCAGCGTGACAACTGGCGCTCGGGCGACCCGAAGAAGCAGGTTCGCTGCATCTACGTCGCCATCGGCCAGAAGGGCTCCACCATCGCGGGCGTACGCGCCGCGCTGGAGGAGGCCGGCGCGCTGGAGTACACCACGATCGTCGCCGCCCCGGCGTCCGACCCGGCCGGCTTCAAGTACCTCGCCCCGTACACCGGCTCGGCCATCGGCCAGCACTGGATGTACCAGGGCAAGCACGTCCTGATCATCTTCGACGACCTGTCGAAGCAGGCCGACGCCTACCGCGCCGTCTCGCTGCTGCTGCGCCGCCCGCCGGGCCGCGAGGCGTACCCGGGCGACGTCTTCTACCTGCACTCCCGCCTGCTGGAGCGCTGCGCGAAGCTCTCCGACGACCTCGGCGCCGGCTCCATGACCGGTCTGCCGATCGTGGAGACCAAGGCCAACGACGTGTCGGCGTTCATCCCGACCAACGTCATCTCCATCACCGACGGCCAGTGCTTCCTGGAGTCCGACCTGTTCAACGCCGGCCAGCGGCCCGCGCTGAACGTCGGTATCTCGGTCTCCCGGGTCGGCGGCTCCGCGCAGATCAAGGCGATGCGCAAGGTGGCCGGCCGGCTCAAGCTGGACCTGGCGCAGTTCCGCGAGCTGGAGGCGTTCGCCGCCTTCGGTTCCGACCTGGACGCGGCCTCCAAGGCGCAGCTCGGTCGCGGCCAGCGGATGATGGAACTGGTCAAGCAGGGCCAGTACGCACCGTTCCCGATCGAGGACCAGGTCGTGTCGATCTGGTCCGGCACCACCGGCAAGCTCGACGACGTACCGGTCGAGGACATCCGCCGGTTCGAGCGCGAGCTGCTGGACTACCTGCACCGCGAGCACAAGTCGATGCTCACCGCGATCGTCGAGACCGGCCAGCTGCCGGACGAGACCGTGGAAGCGCTGACCGACGCGGTGGCCGCCTTCAAGAAGCAGTTCGAGACGTCCTCGGGCGCGCTGCTGGTCGAGGGCTGATCGCATGGGCGCACAGATTCGGGTCTACAAGCGCCGGATCAGGTCCGTCACCGCCACCAAGAAGATCACCAAGGCGATGGAGATGATCGCGGCCTCGCGGATCATCAAGGCCCAGCGCCAGGTGGCGGCCTCGTCCCCGTACGCGGACGAGCTGACCCGCGCGGTGACCGCGGTCGCGACCGGCTCCAACACCAAGCACCCGCTGACCACCGAGGCGGAGCACCCCAGCCGCGCCGCGGTGCTGGTCGTCACCAGCGACCGCGGTCTGGCCGGCGGGTACTCGTCCAACGCGATCAAGGCGGCCGATCGGCTCACCGAGCGGCTGCGCGCGGAGGGCAAGGAGGTCGACTCCTACCTGATCGGCCGCAAGGCGGTGGCGTACTACGCGTTCCGTGAGCGCAAGGTCGCCGGCTCCTGGACCGGTTTCTCCGACAGCCCGAGCTACGCCGACGCCAAGGCCGCGGCGGCACCGATGATCGAGTCGGTGCTGGCGGACACGGCCGACGGCGGCGTGGACGAACTGCACATCGTCTTCACGGAGTTCGTGTCGATGATGACCCAGAACCCGGTGGACCGGCGGCTGTTGCCGCTGTCGGTCAAGGACCAGGACGGCGGGGCCGGCGACGGCAACGCCGCACCGGCGAAGAGCGAGGCACTGCCGCTGTTCGAGTTCGAGCCGTCCGCGGAAGGCGTGCTCGACGCGCTGCTGCCGCGGTACGTCGAGAGCCGGATCTACAACGCCCTGTTGCAGGCCGCCGCTTCCGAGCACGCGGCCCGCCGCCGGGCGATGAAGTCCGCCACGGACAACGCGGAAGACCTCATCAAGTCGCTCACGCGGCTTGCCAACGCGGCCCGACAGGCCGACATCACCCAGGAAATCAGCGAGATCGTCGGTGGCGCCAGCGCCCTCGCCGACGCGAGCGCGGGGAGTGACTGACCACTATGACCACCACTGCTGAAACGGCACCCACGGCCGGCGTGGCCGCCGGCCGCGTAGCCCGGGTCATCGGCCCGGTCGTCGACGTGGAGTTCCCCGTCGACGCCATGCCGGAGATCTACAACGCCCTCCACGTCGAGGTCGCCGACTACGCCGAGGCAGGCGCCACCAAGACGCTGACCCTCGAAGTCGCGCAGCACCTCGGCGACGGCGTGGTCCGCGCCATCTCCATGCAGCCCACCGACGGCCTGGTCCGCCAGGCCCCGGTGACCGACACCGGCAACGGCATCACCGTGCCGGTCGGCGACGTCACCAAGGGCCGCGTCTTCAACACCCTCGGCCAGATCCTCAACGATCCGGCGGCCGAGTCCGAGGTCACCGAGCGCTGGGCGATCCACCGCAAGGCGCCGAAGTTCGACGACCTCGAGTCGAAGACCGAGATGTTCGAGACCGGCCTGAAGGTCGTCGACCTGCTCACCCCGTACGTCAAGGGCGGCAAGATCGGCCTGTTCGGCGGCGCGGGCGTGGGCAAGACCGTGCTCATCCAGGAAATGATCATGCGTGTGGCGAAGCTGCACGAGGGCGTTTCCGTGTTCGCCGGCGTCGGCGAGCGCACCCGTGAGGGCAACGACCTGATCGCGGAGATGGAAGAGTCCGGTGTGCTGCCGCAGACCGCGCTCGTCTTCGGCCAGATGGACGAGCCGCCGGGCACCCGGCTGCGGGTCGCGCTGGCCGGTCTGACCATGGCGGAGTACTTCCGCGATGTGCAGGGCCAGGACGTGCTGTTCTTCATCGACAACATCTTCCGGTTCACCCAGGCCGGCTCCGAGGTCTCCACGCTGCTCGGCCGGATGCCCTCCGCGGTGGGTTACCAGCCGAACCTGGCGGACGAGATGGGCCAGCTCCAGGAGCGGATCACCTCGACCCGTGGTCACTCGATCACCTCGATGCAGGCGATCTACGTCCCCGCGGACGACCTGACCGACCCGGCCCCGGCCACCACGTTCGCCCACCTCGACGCGACGACCGTGCTCTCGCGGCCGATCTCGGAGAAGGGCATCTACCCCGCGGTGGACCCGCTGGACTCCACCTCGCGCATCCTGGACCCGCGGTACATCACGCAGGAGCACTACGACTGCGCCTCGCGCGTCAAGGGAATCCTGCAGAAGTACAAGGACCTCCAGGACATCATCTCCATCCTCGGTATCGACGAGCTCGGCGAGGAGGACAAGCTCACCGTCTTCCGTGCCCGCCGGATCGAGCGCTTCCTGTCGCAGAACACCCACGCGGCGAAGCAGTTCACCGGTGTGGACGGCTCGGACGTGTCGCTGGACGAGTCGATCACGGCGTTCAACGCGATCGCCGACGGTGAGTTCGACCACTTCCCGGAGCAGGCGTTCTTCATGTGCGGTGGCCTGGAGGACCTCAAGGCCAACGCCAAGAAGCTGGGCGTGAGCTGACGCCTCGCACCACCCGGGCCGCCAGGCCCACGCGACCGGGGGGCGATCCGGTGGACTCCGAAGGGGGTCCTCGGACCAGCCTTCCGGTCGCACCCCTTATTCTGTGTCCTACGCATCCTCCGCAGGCGGTGGGTGCCAACCCGAGGAGCCGTCTTGGCCGATCTTCACGTCGAGCTGGTCGCCGCGGACCGCAACGTCTGGTCCGGCGAGGCCAACCTGGTCGTCGCCCGTACCAAGTCGGGTGACATCGGCATCATGGCCAACCACGAGCCGCTGCTCGGGGTGCTCCAGTCCGGTCCGATCACCATCAGGACCAGCGACGGCGGCACCGTGATCGCCGCCGTGCACGGCGGGTTCATCTCCTTCGCGGACAACAAGCTCTCCATCCTCGCGGAGATCGCCGAGCTCGCCGACGAGATCGACGTCGACCGGGCCGAGCGGGCGTTGCAGCGCTCCAAGTCCGACACCGACGCCAGTGCCGAGCGCCGGGCGGAGGTGCGGCTCGCCGCTGCGGCGGGCGCACGCTGAAGGATGCTTGACCGCAGGACGTAGTAGCCAGCAGGACCACGGTGCCGCGAACCGCCCGCAGGGGCGGTCCGCGGCACCGGCACAGCAAGAGCGGCATCCATATTCCAGGCGAGGAGGTCGGCGGACGTGATCCTCGCTTTCGAAGTGGGCGGCGCGGTCCTGGTGGCAGCGCTGCTCGGGCTCTTCCTCTTCGGGCTGCGCCGACGCCTCATCCAGCGCCCCGGCGGCACCTTCGACTGCTCGCTGCGACCGGCCCCGGTCGGCGACGCCGAGTCGGCCGCCGGCAAGGGCTGGGTCTACGGAGTGGCCCGCTACAGCGGTGACCGGGTGGAGTGGTTCCGGGTCTTCTCGTACGCGATTCGCCCGCGCCGGGTGCTGGAGCGCCCCTCGATCGAAGTCACCGGCCGCCGCGAACCCCAGGGTTCGGAGGAACTGGCGCTGCTGTCGGACGCGGTGGTGCTCAGCTGCGTGCACCGCGGCACGCAGCTGGAGCTGGCGATGAGCGACGACGCCCTGACCGGGTTCCTCGCCTGGCTGGAGGCGGCCCCGCCCGGTCAGCGCGTCAACGTGGCCTGATGATCCGATGATCCGGCGCCCTGCTGCTCTGCTCCCGTACGGCCGGGCACCGTACCGCCTGACGCCGTAATCCGCCTCAGCGGTCGCCGCCCGGCACCCACAGCACGTCGCCGCGGGAGACGTTGGCGGTGCGGGCGAGGATGAACAGCAGGTCGGAGAGCCGGTTGAGGTAGGTGGCGGTGAGCGGGTTCATCGTGTCGCCGTACTCGCCCAGTGCCGCCCAGGTGGAGCGCTCGGCCCGGCGGACCACGGTGGTCGCCTGGTGCAGCAGCGCCGCGCCGGGGGTGCCGCCGGGCAGGATGAAGCTGCGCAGCTTGTCCAGCTCGGCGAGGAAGCGGTCGCACTCCGCCTCCAGCCGGTCCACGTAGGGCTGCTCCACCCGCAGCGGCGGGTACTTCGGGTCCGGCACCACCGGGGTGGCCAGGTCCGCGCCGACGTCGAAGAGTTCGTTCTGCACCCGGGTCACGACGGCGGCCACCGGCGCCGCGAGATCGCCGAGCGCGAGCGCCACCCCGAGTACCGCGTTCGCCTCGTTGGCGTCGGCGTACGCGCCGATGCGGGGGTCGGTCTTGGCCGTACGGCTCATGTCGCCGAGCGCCGTCGTGCCGTCGTCGCCGGTGCGGGTGTAGATACGGGTGAGGTTGACCATGCCGTCGAGCGTAGGCCCTGTCCGGCACATCCCGTCCGGGCCGCGCCACCCCAACTGTGCGACCAAGGACACACGGTGACGCGGCCGACATCATGCTGCGCCCGGTGCTGAAGGGGCGTTAGGGTCCGGCCAGATACCCCAACGGAGAGGTGTGTGCCGTGGCGAAGAAGCTCGCCGTCATCGGAGCCGGACTGATGGGCGCCGGCATCGCGCAGGTGTCCGCACAGGCGGGCTACGAGGTGGTGCTGCGCGACGTGACCGACGCGGCGCTGGCCCGCGGCCGGAACGGGATCGCCGCGTCCTACGAGAAGTTCGTGGCCAAGGGGAAGCTCGCGGCGGACGACGCCGAGGCCGCGCTCGCCCGGATCACCACGACCACCGACCTGGACGCGGCCGCCGACGCCGACCTCGTGGTGGAGGCGGTCTTCGAGGAGATCGAGGTCAAGCGGGAGATCTTCCGCACCCTCGACCGGCTGGTCGGCGACGACACGGTGCTCGCCTCCAACACCTCCGCGATCCCGATCACGAAGATCGCCGCGGTCACCGAGCGCCCCGAACGGGTCGTCGGCACCCACTTCTTCTCGCCGGTGCCGCTGATGGGGCTGTGCGAACTGGTCCGCGGCTACAAGACCAGCGACGACACGCTCGCCCGGGCACGGGAGTTCGCCGAGAGCACCGGCAAGACCTGCATCGTCGTCAACCGCGATGTGGCGGGCTTCGTCACCACTCGGCTGATCTCCGCACTGGTGGTGGAGGCGGTCAAGCTCTACGAGTCCGGGGTCGCCTCCGCGGAGGACATCGACACCGCGTGCAAGCTCGGCTTCGGCCACGCGATGGGCCCGCTCGCCACCACCGACCTCACCGGCGTGGACATCCTGCTGCACGCCACCGGAAACATCTACACCGAGTCGCAGGACGAGAAGTTCGCCCCGCCGGAGGTCATGCGGCGCATGGTCGACGCGGGTGACCTGGGCCGCAAGAGCGGGCAGGGGTTCTACACGTACTAGTGCCCCTGTCGGCACCAACCGACGTCACTCGGAGGAGTGAATTCGGTATCGGTTCGCTCACAGCCGGCAACTTCTGTATACGACGGACCGTCAGTTGTGTGAGGACTGACGGGCCGACGTGTTCACGCCGCCCGCACGGCGTCCATGCCGGCACCGTGTCCGTACCAGCACCGTGTCCATGCCAGCACCGTCCGGGAGTGACTATGCACATCAGGGGCGACCACGCCGAGCTGGTCGTCGGGGGGCGCCTCGACGTCCGCAGCGCTGCGGACGCCCGTACGGCCCTGCACACCGCGCTCGACGCCGGCCATGGCGACCTGGTGCTGAATCTGACCGAACTCGACTCGTGGGACGCGACCGGCCTCGGCGTGATCATGGGCGCGCACCGGCGGGCCGGCCGCGGCGGCCGCCGGCTGGTGCTGCGCGGTGTGCCCCCGCAGATGCAGCGGTTGCTGATCGCCACCCGGCTGCACCGAATCCTCGCGATCGAGGCGGAAAAGTAATCCACGGCAGTCAACCGCACGTAAAACGCGTAAAGGACGCCTTCCACCGGTGAGGCACCCCCGGCACTTCATGGATGGTGTGCGAGCCTTTAGAGTTTGCGCATCGATGGCCAGGAGGCGTGCCACCGCGTACGCCGCAGTAGGGGAAATCGGGCTGCGGTCCGTGAGCGCGGACCCGCGGCAGCCCGTGGCGGCCCCCAACCAGTGATGCACCTTGGGGGCGTACGACATGGATCACACCGAGCGCTTCGACTTCGTCGAGGACCCGGACGGCATTGACGGCCGTGGCGACGGGAGCGGTGACGATCTCGCGCGCGGCGACGGCTCGCGACGTGACGGCGGCATGCGAGGTGCGGGCGGCCTGCGAGGCGGGGAGCAGCAGGGTTCGGCGGCGACCGGTTCCGGGGTGTCGCCGTTCGGCGGCGCGGCCGGCGGTTCGGGCACCCGGCGCCCGGCGGGGGCGTTCGACGCGTTCGCGGCCGGCGCCCCCCGGCCGGGCGGGCGGCACGAGCCGCGCCAGGGCGAGTGGTCCGCCGCACAGGAGCCGCGTGAGCGGCCGGGGTTCGGGCCGGACGCCTTCCCCGCGCCCGCGGTCTTCCAGGACCCGGCCGTCGAGGACGACGGGCTCGGGCTCGCGGCCGGTGCCGGGGCCGTCGCGCGGCTGCTGGGCGCCGAGAGTTTCGACGCGTTCGGGACCGGCGTGCACAGCCCGCGCGGGACGGACCGCAGCGCCGAGGACGACAGCCCGGACCTGGCCGGCCGCGCCCCGGTCGACGACGGTACGGGCCCGGGTGGCGCGGGTGCGGAGTTCGTGGCCGGTGCCGCGCTCGACACGCAGGATCCGCTCGCCGACGACTTCGACCCCTTCGCCCCTGCTGCGCCGGCCGACCCGGCGCCGGGTGCGGGTGTCGTGCCGTTCGGCGGTGGTGGTGGTGGTGGTGGAGGCGGCGACGTCGTCGGGTTCGGCGACGGG
>NZ_JACEGK010000229.1:0-11838 GCF_056859195.1 Streptomyces sp. NH27 | reverse complement strand
GCCCGAAGAAGGACCAGCTGATGTCGCAGCCGCCCCCGCCCCCCGGAAATCCGCCCCAGTACGGGGGCTCCGGTGGAGCTGTGCCGCCGCCCCCTTCGCAGCCGGACAACCCGTACGCCTCGCCGCCGCCCCCGGGCCAGAACCCGTACGCGGCGCCCGCCCAGCCCGCCTTCCCGCAGCAGCAACAGCAGCTGCAACCCCAACAGCCGCCGCAGCCTCCCCCGTCGGCGCCCGCACCCGGCTACGGCTACCCCGGCCCGCAGCCGCCGCAGCCCCAACAGGGTTACGCGCAGCCCGGATACGGCCAGCCGCAGTACGGTCAGCCGCCGGCGCAGGCCGGTCCGTACGGCTACCCGCAGCAGGCGCCGCCGCCGCAGTACGGCCAGCAGCCCCCGTACGGTGGTCAGCCGCCGTACGGTCAGCAGCCGGGCATACCCGGTGGCGGCGGGTCGAAGAACAAGCTGGTGATCATCGTGGCGGCCGTGGTGGCCGCGGTGCTGGTGATCGTCGGCGGCGTGTACTTCGCGACCAAGGGCGGCGACGGCAAGCACGACCCCAAGCCGCAGGCGAACTCCGGTGGCACCAGCGGTGGTCCGACCACCGCCGGGCACAAGTCCCAGCTGGACTTCAAGTGGGACAAGGACGCCGACGCCGTCGCGAAGAAGGACAACCTGAAGGACGCGCTGGGCGTCTGGTTCACCGACAAGTACGTGGTGAAGAACCAGATCAACCAGGTGGTCGGGTACGACATCGGCACCGGCGCGCAGGCGTGGACGATCCCGGCGGTCTCCGGCTCGGAGTGCACCGCGGCGCGTGACTCGTACCACGACATGACGGCGATCCAGTACGGCGCCGAGTGCGACAAGGTGATGGCGATCAACATGGCCACGGGCAAGATGCTGTGGACCGTGGAGCTGCCCGGCGGCGACACCTCGCCGGACTTCCACTTCTCCGAGATGGCGGTCAGCGGCGACGCGGTCGGCGTCACCTGGGGCGAGGGCTCGATCGGCTACCGGCTCAGCGACCAGACGAAGTTGTGGCAGGGCGGCGACGGCGACAGCGGCGACGACTGCAGGGACGGCGGGTACGCGGGCGGCGCGCAGTTCGTGGCGATCCTCAACTGCGGCTACGACACCTCCTACAAGGTGCAACTCGTCGATCCGGCGAAGTCCGGTGCCCCGAAGTGGACTTGGGCCGCGCCGGAGGGCCTGCAGGTGAGCGCGGTCGTCTCCACCGACCCGGTGGTGGTGCTGCTCGGCACCCAGGACACCACCTACACCGACGTGGCGACGATCGTCGACGGCCGGCTGCAGTCGCGGGTGTCGCTGGGCACCAAGAAGTACAAGATCGACGAGGACGGCACCGAGGTGCAGTCCGTGCACGACGTCCTGGTCGACAAGGACACCGTCTACCTGACGCTGGACGGCGGTTTCTCCGGCTCCGGCAACGTGCTCAGCGGCATCGCGGCCTTCAACCTGTCGGACGGCAAGCAGAAGTGGGTCACCAAGCCGACCGGTAACTACGACATCGACGGCATCGGCTTCCAGGACGGCAAGGTGCTCGGGTACGAGACGCCGCAGTACGAAAAGCCGGGCAAACTCGTCACCCTCGATCCGGCCGACGGCACGCTGAGCACGTACGCGACGCTCGGCAGCGATGCGGAGGACAAACTGGACTCCGTCGGGGACTCCCGCTACATGGTGTGGCACGACAACACGCTCTACCTCGCGTCGAAGACCGTGTATTCGGGCGAAACCGGGCAGAAGTACCTGGTCGTGTACGGATGATCGCGGGCGCGCCCGGGAACATCCTTGGCGCGCCGGGCGGTCCGATCGTAGGACCGTGTCACGTTTCCACCGCCAGGGGCGCGCGCGGCGCCGGGAAGCGGGTATTTTCGCGGCGGGCGCGTGCTTCCGTGCAGGGGCGCGGTTGGGACCGGTCCGGTCGCGGTATGGACTGGGGACCGGGACCGGCGGCCGTCGGGGCCGCAGGGGATGGGGGAGACCCGAGATGGGTGTACGGCTCGTCGTGGTCGACGACCACCGGCTGCTCGCCGAGGCGCTGGCTTCGGCTCTGAGACTGCGCGGGCACCGCGTGCTGGCGGCTGCGGCGCCCGCCGCGGGTGCGGCCGAGCTGGTGCTCAGCAGGGCGCCCGAGGTGTGCCTGTTCGGTACCGCCGCGCCCGCCGAGCCCGGCGCGTTCGACACGGTGGCGCGGATCAAGCGGGAGCGGCCCGCGGTGGCCGTGGTGGTGCTCGGCCCGGTGTCCGACCCGCGCGGGATCGCCGCGGCCTTCGCGGCCGGCGCGTCCGGGTACGTCCGGCACGACGAGCGGATCGAGGGCGTCGAGCGGGCCATGGCCAAGGCCAGGACCGGCGAGGTCGCGGTGGCCCAGCAACTGCTCCAGGGCGCCTTCGCGGAGCTGCTCAACCCGGCCCGGCAGCCCGACGACGAGGGCGCCCGGCTGCTGGACATGCTCACCCCGCGTGAGGTCGAGGTCCTGGTGCGGGTCGCCGAGGGCGAGGACACCCGGGTGATCGCGGCGGGGATGCGGATCGCGCCGAGCACCGCGCGCACGCATGTGCAGCGGGTGCTGATGAAGCTGGGCGTGGGTTCCCGGCTGGAGGCGGCGGCCCTCGCGGCCCGTACCGGGCTGCTGGAGCGGGCGGCCGAAGAGCCGACGCGATGAGCGAGGGCCACCCCTGACCCCCGGGCGCGCCTGACTCCCTGGGAGGCTCCTGGCCCCGGGTGGCCCCGCGCCCCTGGGAGGCTTCTGGCGCCGGGTGTGCCAACCCCCCGGGCCGCCCCTGACCCGCTGAGGCGCCCTGCTGCGTCGGTGGCGGGACGGCCTGTCGGTGGTTGGCTCCCCGCGCCGTTCCTCCTGTCCCTTCGCGGCCGTGGGGCCTCCGCCGCCCCGGGAGGACCCATGCGGAGCTCAAACGCTCCGGCTGCGCTGCCGTTGCGTCGTGGTCTGTTCGGCTTTGTTTGGTTGTGCCCCGCTGCGGTCTGCCGTGGTCCTTTGCGACCAGATCCCCCATCGTGACGAAGCTATACGACTTCGTAGCTCCCCGGCATTGACTGTTCTGTTGCGTTGTGATTCATTGTGTGCGGTTCTGTTGGAAGCGTGTTGAGTGATCGTGGTGTGAGGTGCCGTAGGTGAAGAAGACGCCGACCCGGCTCGCGGATGGCCGTGAGCTGATCTACTACGACTCAGCTGACGCCGTGGTCCGCGACGCGGTCGACCCCCGCCCGCTCGAACCGGTGGCCACCACCACCGAGACCCGCTTCGACCGGCTGCTCGGTGACAGCGTGGCCGTCGCCTCGCACCGGCAGGGCCGTACGTACCACCCGCCGGCCGACCAGTGCCCGCTGTGCCCCTCCCGCGAGGGCCGGCAGACCGAGATCCCGGCCGCGGACTACGAAGTCGTCGTCTTCGAGAACCGCTTCCCCTCGCTCACCGGCGACAAGGGCCGCTGCGAGGTGGTCTGCTTCACCTCCGACCACGACGCGTCCTTCGCGAGCCTCACCCCCGAGGCCGCCCGCCTGGTGCTCGACGCGTGGACCGACCGCACCCGGGAGCTGTCCCAGTTGCCCGGCGTCGTCCAGGTCTTCCCGTTCGAGAACCGGGGCGAGGAGATAGGCGTCACCCTCGGCCACCCGCACGGGCAGATCTACGGGTACCCGTTCACCACCCCGCGCACCGCGCTGATGCTGCACTCGCTCGCCGAGCACCGCGCGGCCACCGGCCGCAACCTCTTCGACGACGTGCTCGCCGACGAGCGTGCCGACGGCAGCCGGATCGTGCTGGCCGGCGAGCACTGGACGGCGTTCGTCCCGTACGCGGCGCACTGGCCGTACGAGGTGCACCTCTACCCCAACCGCCGGGTGCCCGACCTGCTCGGCCTCGACGAGGACGCCCGCGCCGAGTTCCCGCACATCTACCTGGAACTGCTGCGCCGCTTCGACCGGATCTTCGGCCCCGGCCAGCCGCCCACCCCGTACATCTCCGGCTGGCACCAGGCGCCCTTCACCGCGGCCGACCGCCGGGAGTTCGCCCTCCACCTGGAGCTTTTCACCATTCGCCGCACTTCGGGCAAGCTGAAGTTCCTCGCGGGTTCCGAATCCGGCATGGGCGTGTTCGTCAACGACGTGCCGCCGGAGGCCGCGGCGCTGCGACTGCGAGAGGTGGCCACGAAGTGACCGAATCCACCGGGTCCCCCGGACGTAAGAAGCTGCTGGTCACCGGGGGCGCCGGCTATGTCGGCGGCGTCGTGGCCGCGTACCTGGTCGAGGCCGGTCACCAGGTGACCGTGCTGGACGACCTGTCCACCGGCGTACGCGCAGGGGTGCCGGCCGGCGCCGAGTTCGTCGAGGGACGGGTCCAGGACGCCGGCAAGGTGCTCGACGGCTCCTACCACGCGGTGCTGCACTTCGCCGCGTCCTCCCAGGTCGCCGAGTCCGTCGCGAACCCGGAGAAGTACTGGCGCAACAACGTGGCCGGCACCCTCGAACTGCTCGCCGCCATGCGCACCGCGGGCGTGCGCAAGCTGGTCTTCTCCTCGACCGCCGCCACCTACGGCGAGCCCGCCACGGTGCCGATCACCGAGGACGAGCCGACCGCCCCCACCAACCCCTACGGCGCCACCAAGCTCGCCGTCGACCACATGATCACCGGGGAGTGCGCCGCCCACGGCCTGTCCGCGGTCTCGCTGCGCTACTTCAACGTGGCCGGCGCCTACGGTGCGCACGGCGAGCGCCACGACCCCGAGTCGCACCTCATCCCGCTGGTGCTCCAGGTCGCCCAGGGCCGCCGCCCGTCGATCGCCGTCTACGGCGAGGACTACCCGACGCCCGACGGCACCTGCCTGCGCGACTACATCCACGTCGCCGACCTCGCCGAGGCCCACCTGCTGGCCCTCGACAAGGCCCCGGCCGGCGAGCACCTCATCTGCAACCTCGGCAACGGCAAGGGCTTCTCCGTCCGCGAGGTCATCGACGCCGTCCGCCAGGTCACCGGCCACCCGATCCCGGCCACCTCGCAGCCGCGCCGCCCCGGCGACCCCGCGGTGCTGGTCGCCTCGGCGGACCGCGCCCGCGAGCGGCTGGGCTGGCAGCCGAGCCGCACCGACCTGGCCGGCATCGTCCGCGACGCCTGGAACTTCGCTCAATCGCTCGGGGAGGGCGACATACGATGACCGACGACTCCGCATTCGAGGCCGCGTTCAAGGACGTCTTCGGGCGCGCACCCGAGGGCGCGTGGGCCGCGCCGGGCCGGGTCAACCTGATCGGCGAGCACACCGACTACAACGACGGCTACGCGATGCCGTTCGCGCTTCCGTACGTCACCCGCGCGGCCGTCGCCCGCCGCGACGACGGGCTGCTGCGGATGCACTCGGCGGACATGGACGGCGGCACCGTCGAACTCGCGATCGCCGACCTCGCCCCCGGCACCACGCCCGGCTGGGTCCGCTACCCGGCCGCCGTGCTGTGGTCGCTGCGCCAGGCCGGCCACGACATCGGCGGCGCCGACCTGCTCTACGACAGCAGCGTCCCGGTCGGCGGCGGGCTGTCCTCCTCCGCGGCGCTCCAGGTCGTCACCGCCCTCGCGCTCACCGAACTGCACGGCGTGCAGGGCATCTCCCGGCAGGACCTCGCGCTGCTGTGCCAGTCCTCCGAGAACACCTACGTCGGCGCGCCGGTCGGCGTCATGGACCAGACCGCCTCGGCCTGCTGCACCGACGGCCACGCCCTGCACCTCGACGTGCGCGGCCTCGGCCAGCGGCAGGTGCCGCTGGACCTCGCCGCCGCGGGGCTGGCGATGCTGGCGGTCGACACCCGCGTCAAGCACGCGCACTCCGACGGCGCCTACGGTGAACGCCGGGCCGGCTGCGAGGCCGCCGCCGCCGCGCTCGGCCTGCCCGCCCTGCGCGACGTGCCCTTCGAGGGCCTGGCCGACGCCCTCGCCGCGCTCCCCGACGACCGGCTGCGCCGCCTGACCCGGCATGTCGTCACCGAGAACCGCCGGGTCGAGGAGGTGCTCGCGCTCTGCGACGCCGGCCGGGTCCGCGAGATCGGCCCGGTGCTGAGCGCGGGGCATGTCTCGCTGCGCGACGACTTCCAGGTCTCCTGTCCCGAACTCGACCTGGTGGTGGACGCCGCGCTGGCCGCGGGCGCGCTCGGCGCCCGGATGACCGGCGGCGGCTTCGGCGGCTCGGCGATCGTGCTGCTCGAAGCGGGCGACCTGAACCGGATCACCGAGGCGGTGTCGGCGGCGCTCCCGCAGTCCCGGCACTTCACGATCGCCCCCTCCGCGGGGGCCCGCCGCCTCTGGTAGGCACGCAGCACACGGGTTGACGCGGGCGGCGCCGGGCAGACCGGCGCCGCCCGTCGCATGTGCGCCGCCGCGTGTAGTTGGTGGAGCGCGCAGTGCCGTGCAGTGGTGGGACGTGGTGTGGTGGGCGCGGCGCGGCGCGGTCAGCGCACCAGCGGCGCGGCCTGGGCGACGAACGCCTCTATGGCCCGGCGGGCCGACTCGTCGCGCGTGTCGTGCTCTTCCTGGTCCGTCGCGTTGGACACGTCCCAGGTGGACCGGTACGCCCGCTCGGCGGCGAGCACCACGTCCGGCCGGTCGGTGAGCAACTTCACCCGGTAGAGCGCCTGTCGGGTGGCGGTCCGCAGCCGGTGCGCCTCGTCCCGTACCCGCAGATACGCCTCGCCGTCGGGGTGCTGCGCTCTCAAGTGCCAGCGGGTGGACTGGCCGTGGCGGTACTCCTCGACCGCGGTGGCGTATGCGCTGTACGTCGTCACGCGTTCCTGGCGGAGTGCCTCGGCCCGCGCGAACAGTTCGCTGCGACCGGCCGCGAGGCGCTGGAAGGCGTAGGTGAGCACCGAACCCAGCAGTGTGCCGGCGACCGCCACGGCACTTGTCCAGACAGCTTCCACGGCACCAGTCGACCACACGTTCGCCGCGTGCGGAGCCGGTTCCCGGACCGGCTTCGCACGCGGTGGGAACGGGTCCGCTCCGGCGTGAACGGGCTTGCGGCCGAACGGCCTTGGCCCGGCTCGACCCGTTTCGGCCTGCCGTGCCCCGCCGCGGACCGTGCCGGGTCGGCTCGTGCGGGTCAGCTCTTGCGGTGGCCGATCAGCCGCGGCTGCTGCTCCAGGCCGGACAGGCCGTTCCAACTCAGGTTCACCAGATGCGCGGCGACCTCGGCCTTCGGCGGGCGGCGGGCGTCGAGCCACCACTGGCCGGTCAGCGCGACCATGCCGACCAACGCCTGCGCGTACAGCGGGGCGAGGTTGGGGTCGAAGCCGCGCTGCTCGAACTCGTGGCCGAGGATGTCCTCGACCTGCGTGGCGATGTCGCTGATGAGGGAGGCGAAAGTGCCGGTGGACTGGGCGACGGGGGAGTCCCGCACCAGGACCCGGAACCCGTCGGTGTACTGCTCGATGTAGTCGAGCAGGGCGAACGCGGCCTGTTCGAGGAGTTCGCGGGGGTGGCCGCCGGTGAGTGCGCCGGTCACCATGTCGAGCAGGCGGCGCATCTCACGGTCGACGACAACGGCGTAGAGCCCTTCCTTGCCGCCGAAGTGCTCGTAGACGACGGGTTTGGAGACCCCCGCCTGGTGCGCGATCTCCTCCACCGACGTGCCCTCGTAGCCGCGCTCCGCGAAGAGCACCCGGCCCACGTCGAGGAGTTGCTCGCGTCTTTCCTTGCCGGTCATCCGGACCCGCCGGGTGCGCCGCGCGCTCGGGCCCGCCGGGGCGGAGGACCGCCTGGTTCTTCCGTCTTCGCCCTCGCTCACCGGCTCATCATGCCGCTTCGTCGACGTCCTGCCGGTTCTTCTCCTGGCGGCGGGACTCGATCCGGGCTGCGTCCGGCCAGCGGACGTCGGAGGCCCAGCCGGCAAGTTCGAACCAGCGGATCAGGCGGGCACTGGAGTCGACCTGGCCGCGCAGCACGCCGTGCCGGGCGGAGGTGGGGTCGGCGTGGTGGAGGTTGTGCCACGACTCGCCGCAGGACAGCACGGCCAGCCACCACACGTTGCCCGAGCGGTCCCGGGACTTGAACGGCCGCTTGCCGACCGCGTGGCAGATGGAGTTGATCGACCAGGTGACGTGGTGCAGCAGGGCCACCCGGACGAGTGATCCCCAGAAGAACGCGGTGAACGCGCCGTACCACGACATGGTGGCCAGGCCGCCGACCAGCGGCGGGATCAGCAGGGAGGTCGCCGTCCACAGCCAGAAGTCGCGGGAGATGCGGCGGATCGCCGGGTCCTTGATCAGGTCGGGCGCGTACTTCTCCTGCGGGGTCTGCTCCTCGTCGAAGAGCCAGCCCATGTGCGCCCACCACAGGCCCTTCATGAGGGCGGGGAGGGTCTCGCCGTATCGCCACGGGCTGTGCGGGTCGCCCTCGGCGTCGCTGAACTTGTGGTGCCGGCGGTGGTCGGCGACCCAGCGCACGACGGGGCCCTCGACGGCCATCGAGCCGGCGATGGCGAGCGCGATCTTCAGCGGGCGGTTGGCCTTGAACGAACCGTGCGTGAAGTGCCGGTGGAAGCCGATGGTGATGCCGTGGCAACCGAGGAAGTACATGACGACCATCAGGCCGACGTCCAACCAGCTCATCCCGCGTCCCCAGGCCAGTGGCACCGCCGCGGCGAGCGCCACGAAGGGGATGCAGATGAAGAGCAGCAGGGAGATCTGCTCGATCGATCGCTTGCTCTCGCCGCCGCGGGTGGCACTTGGCACCGGCGATCCCTGTCCTGATGAGGACCCGGGTTCCGGGGACTCGGTGATCACGTCCGTCTGTGTGGTCATGTGCGTCCCTTGGGGAGAGGAGGGGGACTGAATATGGGCTGGTGGGAAAGTCGCTTGCACGGCGCAGGGGCCGTGTGCCGCACAACCTACGCCTCCGTAAGTATTGCAGCGGCTTCAGGCGGGCGACAGGACCAGTCGGGTAAGGGTCACCTTCCCTGTCGGGTGTCGTTCGAGTGGATCTTTACCCCACAACGGCGTCGCGTCCACCCCGTGTCGTACGGCATGATGGTTCCGTCCGGCCCGGCGGACCCCGAAAACGGGTCCGGCAAGTCGAGTTGATCCGCCGTGGTGTAATTGGCAGCACTGGGGCTTTTGGTGCCTTAAGTCCGGGTTCGAGTCCTGGCGGCGGAGCGGATCGGGAGAAGATTCCACACCCTCGGTAAGCTGCGGTTGTCCAGCACCCGAAGCCCCGAAGCCGAGGAGTCTCCCGCGTGAGCCCCAACCGCCCGGCTGCCGTCGTCATCCTCGCCGCGGGTGAGGGCACCCGCATGAAGTCGGCCACTCCGAAGATCCTGCACTCGATCTGCGGCCGCTCGCTGATCGGCCACTCCGTCGCCGCGGCCCGCGCGCTGGACCCCGAGCACCTGGTGGTGGTCGTCGGACACGGCCGCGAGCAGGTGACCGCGCACCTCGCCGAGCAGGACCCGCAGGCGCTGACCGCCGTGCAGGAGGAGCAGCTCGGCACCGGCCACGCGGTACGCATCGGCCTCGCGGAGCTGGCCCGGCGCGGCGCCGCCTTGGACGGCACCGTCGTGGTGACCTACGGCGATGTGCCGCTGTTGACCACCCGGACGCTGGCCGCCTTCACCGCCGCGCACCGCGACGAGGGCAACGCGGTCACCGTCCTGACCGCCCAGGTGCCCGACCCGACCGGCTACGGGCGGATCGTGCGCGGCTCGGACGGCCAGGTCACCGCGATCGTCGAGCAGAAGGACGCCGGCGACGCGCTGCGGGCGGTCAAGGAGATCAACTCCGGCGTGTACGCCTACGACGGGCGGCTGCTCGCGGAGGCGCTCGGCAAGCTCACCACCGACAACGCGCAGGGCGAGGAGTACCTCACCGACACCCTGGCGATCCTGCGTGACGGCGGCCACCGGGTGGGCGCGTACGTCGCCGCGGACCACCACGAGATCGCCGGGGTCAACGACCGGGTGCAGCTCGCGCGGGCCCGCCGGGCGCTCAACGACCGGCTGCTGGAGCGGGCCATGCTCGCCGGCGCCACCATCGTGGACCCCGCCAGCACCTGGATCGATGTCACCGTCACCTTCGAGCCCGACGCGCTGGTGCACCCCAACACGCAGCTGCTCGGCGCCACCAGCATCGCCGCGGGCGCCGAGGTCGGCCCGGAGTGCACGCTCACCGACACCTCGGTCGGCCCGGGCGCCAGGGTCTCGCACGCGGTCGCCGACCACGCCGAGATCGGCGAGCAGGCGTCGGTGGGTCCGTACGCCTACCTGCGGCCGGGTGCGCGGCTGGGCGCGAGGGCCAAGGCGGGCACGTACGTGGAGATGAAGAACGCCGCGATCGGCGAGGGCACCAAGGTGCCGCACCTGAGCTATGTGGGTGACGCGACCATCGGCGACCACACCAACATCGGCGCCGCCACCGTCTTCGTGAACTACGACGGCGAGACCAAGCACCACACCGTCATCGGCAGCTACTGCAAGACCGGTGCGGACAACATGTTCGTCGCCCCCCGGGTGATCGGCGACGGCGTGTACACCGCGGCCGGCTCGGTGATCACCAAGGACGTGCCGTCCGGTTCGCTGGCCGTCGCCCGCGGTCAGCAGCGCAACATCGAAGGTTGGGTGGCCCGCAAGCGGCCCGGCAGTGCCGCTGCGCAGGCGGCCGAACGCGCACAGCAGCAGGGCGACGAGCCCGGCGCACAGGAGTGAGTGAGGGTCGTCTCATCGGCCGGACGTGAGGTGCACAGGTGCGCCGGATGGGGCGTACCGTGTGTGGTGCACACAATTCCGCCAGCCCGCCCGACTTGGGGCGGCGCTGTGCCGAACACCAGTCGAACACCTAGGAGACGGTGCAGTGACCGGGATCAAGACGACCGGTGAGAAGAAGCTGATGCTCTTCTCCGGCCGCGCCCACCCCGATCTGGCGGAGGCGGTGGCATACGAGCTGGGTGTCGAGCTCGTGCCCACCCGTGCTTTCGACTTCGCCAACGGCGAGATCTATGTGCGGTTCGAGGAGTCGGCCCGCGGCGCCGACTGCTTCCTGATGCAGAGCCACACCAGCCCCATCAACCAGTGGATCATGGAACAGCTCATCATGGTCGACGCTCTCAAGCGGGCCTCCGCGCGGAGCATCACCGTGATCGTGCCGTTCTACGGCTATGCCCGGCAGGACAAGAAGCACCGCGGCCGCGAGCCGATCTCGGCCCGGTTGATGGCCGACCTGTTCAAGACCGCGGGCGCCGAGCGCATCCTCACCGTCGACCTGCACACCGACCAGATCCAGGGCTTCTTCGACGGCCCGGTGGACCACATGGTCGCGCTGCCGGTCCTGGCGGACTACGTGGCCGCGAAGGTGGACCGGGCCAAGCTCACCGTGGTCTCCCCGGACGCCGGCCGGGTCCGGGTCGCCGACCGCTGGTGCGACCGGCTGGGCGCGCCGCTGGCGATCGTGCACAAGCGCCGCGACCCCGACGTCGCCAACCAGGTGAAGGTCCACGAGGTGGTCGGCGACGTCAAGGGCCGGGTGTGCGTGCTGGTCGACGACATGATCGACACCGGCGGCACCATCTGCGCCGCGGCGGACGCGCTGTTCGCCAACGGGGCGGAGGACGTCATCGTCACCGCCACGCACGGAGTGCTCTCCGGACCTGCCGCGGACCGGCTGAAGAACTCCAAGGTCAGCGAGTTCGTCTTCACCGACACGCTGCCGACGCCGGCGGAGACCGACCTCGACAAGATCACGGTGTTGTCGATGGCGCCGACCATCGCCAACGCGGTGCGCGAGGTCTTCGAGGACGGTTCGGTCACCAAGCTCTTCGAGGACACCCACTAAC
>NZ_JACEGK010000228.1:0-11916 GCF_056859195.1 Streptomyces sp. NH27 | reverse complement strand
CGGTCGGGGTGTTGTCGGCGCGGCGCAGCGGGTTCGGGGGCCGTGCGTTCCAGGGCCGCGCGTTCGAGGGCCGCCGGTTCAGGGCCGGGAGCGTCATCCGGTGCCGCGCAGCGGCAGCACCGCACTGATCCGGAAACCGCCGCCCGGGCGCGGCCCCGCGGTGAGGGTGCCGCCGACCATGCCGATGCGCTCCCGCATACCGATCAGCCCCTGGCCCATGCCGTCCCGGCCGCCCTGCGCGTACAGCTCGCGCCGCGCGCCCCGGCCGTCGTCCTCGATGAGCAGGTCGAGCGCGGCATCGCCGAAGCCGAGCAGCACGCTGGCACTGGCCCCGTCGCCGCCGTGCTTGCGCACGTTGGTCAGCGCCTCCTGCACGATGCGGTACGCGGTCAGCTCGACGCCGCTGGACAGCGGGCGGGCCTGCCCGGCCACCTCGAAACGCACCGGCAGCCCGGCGCCGCGCACCTGGTCGATGAGGTCGGCGAGCTGGTCGACGCCGGGCTGCGGGACGTACTCGCCGCCCGCGTCGTCCCCGGCGCGCAACAGCCCGAGCAGCCGCCGCATCTCGGCGAGCGCCTGCCGTCCGGTGGTCGAGATCGTGGAGAGCGCCTGCTTGGCCTGGTCCGGCGCGGCGTCCAGCACGTACGCGGCACCGTCGGCCTGCACGACCATCACCGACACGTTGTGCGCCACCACGTCGTGCAGCTCCCGGGCGATACGGGCCCGCTCGGCGGCCACCGCGGCCTTCGACTGGGCCTCGCGCTCCCGGTGCAGCCGGGCGGCCCGCTCCTCCAGCTCGGCGTAGTACGCCCGCCGGGTGCGCAGGCGGTCGCCGACCACCCAGGACAGCGCGAAGATCACGGTCAGGAAGAAGGTCTGGAGCAGCGTGGTCCAGATCGTCGAGTACGCGGTGTGCGGCGGCCAGCGGAGCATCGACAGCGGGGCCGCGGCCAAGCCGCCGATCAGGGCGAGCCGGGAGGACCAGCGCGCGCCGTTCGACGCGCAGGTGTAGATGATCACCAGGAACGCGACGTTGCCCGGATTGGCCTGCACGTTCAAGGCGAGTTGCAGCAGGCCGACGGCCACGGCGAGCAGCAGCAGCCGCTCCGGGGCCCTGCGGCGCAGCGCGACGACGGCGGCCAGCGCGAACGACAAGGGGATCGCCACGAGGCGCGTCGGCCTCGACAGGCTGCCGTCCGCGACGATCCACAGCGCGCACGACACCAGCAGGATGACGGCCCAGAAGCTGTCGACCCACGTCGGGTGTCGGCGGAAGAAGTCGTAGACGCGCTGCACATAACCCAGCGTAGGCACGGCGACCCGTCACGGGGTCAACCCCCAGAGCGATCCGCGCTACTCCGCAAGGTGGACCTTCGGTCCGGTCGGCCATCCCCAGGGCGGCCCCGCGGGCAGGGTCGCCGCGGGTGTCAGCCCGCTCGGCGGTGGTTGGGGCGGGAGGTGGAGCGGGAGCGCTTTTCGACGTACATACGTTGGTCGGCGGAGTGGAGGACTTCTTCGGCGGTCATGCCGCAGCCGGCCCAGCCGATGCCGAAGGAGGCGCCGACGCGGACGGCGCGGCCGTCCACGCGGATGGGCGGGATGATCGCGTTGCGCAGCCGCACCGTGAGGTCGGTCGCGTCCGCGGGGGCGAGTCCGTCGGCGAGGACGACGAACTCGTCGCCGCCGAGCCTGGCAACGGTGTCACCGTCACGGACGGCCCCGGTGAGGCGGCGGGCGACCTCGATGAGGACGGCGTCACCGGTGTGGTGCCCGAACCGGTCGTTGATGGACTTGAAGCCGTCGAGGTCGCAGAAGAGCACGGCGAGCCCCTTGCCGGCGTCTTCCTCCTCACCCTCGTCGGGCGCGACCGTGTGGACGTGGGAGTCGAAGGAGAGCGGCGCGGCCAGTTCGTCGGGTCCGTAGCCGTAGCTGAAGGCGAAGCCGTCGGCGCCCTCGGGCTCGACGGGCAGCCCGGAGGCGTCGGCGGGGCCGCGCTCCTGCGGGTGCGAGCACAACCGGGCGGACAGCCGGGACCGCAGCTCCGCGCTGTTGGGCAGCCCGGTCAGCGAGTCGTGGCTGGCCCGGTGGGCGAGTTGGAGCTCGCGGCTCTTGCGTTCCTCGATGTCCTCGACGTGGGTGAGCAGGAAGCGCGGCCCGTCGGCGGTGTCGGCCACCACGGAGTTGCGCAGGCTCACCCATACGTAGCTGCCGTCGCGCCGTGCGAGCCGCAGTTCGGCACGGCCGCCCTCCGCGGAGGTGCGCAGCAGCAGCCCGACGTCCTCGGGGTGCACCAGGTCGGAGAAGGAGTAGCGCCGCATGACGGACGCGGAGCGGCCCAGCAGGCGGCAGAGCGCATCGTTGGCGCGCAGCAGCTTGCCGTGCTGGTCGCCGCCCATCTCGGCGATGGCCATGCCGCTGGGGGCGTACTCGAACGCCTGCCGGAAGCTCTCCTCGCTGGCCCGCAGTGCCTGCTGGTCGCGCTCCAACCGGACCAGGGCGCGCTGCATGTTCGCCCGCAGCCGGGCGTTGCTGATCGCGATGCCGGACTGGAACGCGTACATCTGGAGGGCTTCACAGCCCCAGGGACCGGGGTGGCGTCCGCTGGTGGGCCGGTCGACGGATATCACCCCGATCAGCTCGCTGCCGACCGTCTGGGAGGCGTACATGGGCGCGTAGAGGCGGTCGCCGGGGTGCCACTCGTCCGGGAAGCGCGGCAGCGGGCCCTCGGTGTGCCACTGCGGCACATCGTCGTCGATGAGCACCCAGCCCTCGGTGTGCGGGATGAAGCGCAGGGCGCCCCACTGCTCGCCCATGGCCAGCCGGCGGTCCCAGGAGATGCGCGAGCCGACCCGCCCGGACAGCAGCGCCTCGCCCGCCGCGCTCCCGGCGAACGCGGCCACCACGAGGTCGCCGTCGGGCCGGACCAGGTTCACGGCGGCCAGTTCGTACCCCAGGCCGCGGACCACTCCGTCGGCGACCGCCTGGAGCGCGTCCGCGAGGCTGCGCGCGGTGTTGAGGTCCGCCACGACCTGATGGAGCTGACGCAGGGTCGCGAGACGGACATACGGCTCCGACTCGGTGTCCATGCCCTTGTGCCCTCCCCACGGGTCCGGTGACAACTCCAGCGAGGTTCCCATGCCCCGGTCGCCGTAGCGGCCGCGTCGTAATTCACAGTTTTCCAATTACAACGCCACTGAATCACAGCGAGCTGTCCAGTCGGTACACAGGGTCAACAATTCCTCCTGCTTGTGACTCAAGTCACACCCATGGGTAGGCAGTTGGGTACAGACCGTAGAGCACCGGTCCTAGGTCCCGATACCCGCGCGGGATGGGACCGGAGCCCGATGCCACCGTCTTCTACCGGCCCGTAACGTAAGGAAACGTGCTTCACACTCCGCCTGGACGGCATCCTGGGACCACCATGGGTCAGACCGTCAGCACCGACGACTTCCGCGCCGCCATGACACGCCTGTCCGCGGGCGTCGTCCTCGTGACCGCGTACGACCCCGAGGACGGGCCGCGCGGCGAGGACGTCGGCATGACCGCGACCGCGTTCATGTCCGTGTCGCTCGAACCGCCACTGGTGCTGATCAGTGTGCGGGTCGGATCGCGGATGGAGGAACTGCTCGACCGGCAGCCCCGGTGGGCGGTGTCCGTGCTCAGCGAGAGCCAGCGGCACATCGCCGGGCGGTTCGCGATGCGCGGGCGGATCAGTGACCGGCTGCTGTTCGAGGACGTGTCCTACTACCGCGGCGAGGCGTCCGGCGCCCCCATCCTCGGCGGCGCCCTGGCGATACTCGAGTGCGAGACCGAGCAGCATGTACTCGCGGGCGACCACGTGCTCGTCATCGGCCGCGTCCTGACCGCCCGCACCCCGAGCGCCGAGGGCGGCCCGCTCACCTACTTCCGCGGCCGCTACCGCTACCTCTCCTGACCGGGCGCGGCCCGGCCCGGCCGCTGTCACTGCCGGGCACCCCGGCTCGGCCCGGCCGCCGTCGGTCCCGGCATCGTCATCGCGGGGCACCTCAGTCCCAGGCGCCGCCGCGGCCCTTCTTCGTCTGACCACGCTGCTTCTTCTCGCGGAGCCGCTTCTCGTTGATCCCCCGGGGGATGCGGGTGGGGCGGCGGGTCTTGGGCGGCGGGGCCGTCGCCTGCGCGAGGATCGAGGCCATCCGGGCCGCGGCCGTCTCGCGGTTGCGCCACTGCGAACGGTGCTCGGACGCCCGTACGGTGAGCACCCCGCCCACCAGGCGTCCCGACAGCCGCTCGAGCGCCCGCTCCTGCCACACCGGCGGCAGCGACTCGGTGGCCGCGAGGTCGAACCGCAACTCGACCTGGCTGTCACTGGTGTTCACATGCTGGCCGCCGGGCCCGGACGAGCGGGAGAAACGCCACATCAGCTCGGCCTCCGGGATGGAGACCGAGCCGCGGATGATCAGTGGCCCTGGCATGACTCCATGATCCCGCCCCCGCCCCTCCGCGTCACGGGGATTTCCCGCCGGGAGCGGAACCGTATGAGCCCCGCTCCGCGTTCAGACGGGTGACGGTAGTTTCGTCCGGAACACCTACGACCACACAAAGGGGACTTCCCATGGCGGTAAGCCTGACCAAGGGCGGCAACGTCTCGCTGACGAAGGAGGCGCCCGGTCTGACCGCCGTCACCGTCGGTCTCGGCTGGGACGTCCGGACCACCACCGGCACGGACTTCGACCTCGACGCCAGCGCCATCGCCGTGAACGCGACCGGCAAGGTCCACTCGGACGGCTTCTTCATCTTCTTCAACAACAAGCAGAGCCCCGACCAGACCATCGTGCACACCGGTGACAACGTCACGGGTGAGGGCGCGGGCGACGACGAGTCGATCAACGTCAACCTCGCCGCGCTGCCGGCCGACGTCGACAAGGTCGTCTTCCCGGTCTCGATCTACGACGCCGAGACCCGCAGCCAGAACTTCGGCCAGGTCCGCAACGCCTACATCCGCGTCCTCAACCAGGCCGGCGGCGCCGAGATCGCGCGCTACGACCTGAGCGAGGACGCCGCCACCGAGACCGCCATGGTCTTCGGCGAGCTGTACCGCAACGGTGCGGAGTGGAAGTTCCGCGCCATCGGCCAGGGTTACGCCTCCGGCCTGGCGGGCATCGCCAGCGACTTCGGCGTCAACCTCTGAGTGCTCGACTTCCGAGTGCCCGGGCCGCCGAGTGCTCGGCCGCTGACCGTTCAGCGTCCGACCACACTCAGCCGCCGACCGCGCTCGGCGGTTCGGCGGACCCGCGGACGGCTCCCCGGCCCGGCACTGCCGGTGCGGCGGGAGCCGTCCGCGCGTTCGCCCACAGCGAACACGCCGGCGCCGCGGCGCGGTTCGGCCGTGCGCCGGCCCGATCGACCCGATCGGGCCGATCGGCCGCCCGATCGACCTGCCGTACTTGGGAACTCCTTTACGCTTCCGATGAGTTCTCGGTAAGGAACGACGACGAACCGTACGACCGCAGCGCGGCCCCGTACCGACACACGCTCAGGAGAGACGCCATGGCACTGTGGGACCGCTTCAAGGAATCCGCCCAGGGCATGCAGACCCAGCTCAACGCGAAGAAGAACGACCTGAAGAGCGGCGCCTTCCGCGACGCCAGCATGGCGATCTGCGCGCTGGTGGCCGCGGCCGACGGCAGCGTCGCGCCCGAGGAGCGGCAGCGGGTGGCCACGCTCATCGGGAGCAACGAGGTCCTGCAGAACTTCCCGGCAGCCGACCTCCAGCGCCGTTTCGACGACTACCTCAACCGGCTGGCCGCGGACTTCGACTTCGGCAAGGTCGCCGTCCTCCAGGAGATCGCCAAGGTGCAGAAGAAGCCCACCGAGGCACGAGCGGTCATCCAGATCGGTATCGTCATCGGCGGCGCGGACGGTGTGTTCGACAAGTCCGAGCAGGGAGTGGTACGCGAGGCGTGCTTCGCGGTGGGCCTCAACCCCGCGGAGTTCGACCTCTGACGCGGGGAGGGCCGGCGGATGCCGGATGACGAGGACCATGCGCTGGCGGTGTACGAAGTGCTGCGCCAACTGGGCAGCGCGCAGCCGAGCCGGATAGGCGGCGCGACCGCCCTCGACCAGGAGCAGACCTCCGCGGCACTGGCGCGGCTGACCGAACTCGGCCTGGTCCACGGGCGCCCCGACGGCCAGTTGGAGGCGGTGGAGCCCGACACCGCGCTGGTGTGCGCCATGGACACGTACCACCGGGCCGCCGAGGACCACGCGAGCCGGGCCGAGTCCTTGTACCGGGCCACCCAGGCCCTCCTCTACGTCTACCGGCCCGCCGTCGAGCGCGTGTCGAACAAGGTGGAGATCGAGTCCATCACGGACCCCCGGGCCAAGGTGCGGATGGTCGCCGCGATGAACGCCATTGCCCAGACCAGCGCCGACTCGTTGCACCCGGGCCCCATGCCTCCGATGGAGGTGCTGGAGATGTCCATGGAACAGGACGCCCAGATGCTCAAGCGGGGCGTGCGGCTCCGCGCGATATACCCGGCGGCCGTTCTCCAGTCGTCGAAGCACGTCCGCTACCTGGAGCGGTTGTCCGACCTCGGCGTGACCGTCCGGCTGCTCGACCACGCGCCGTTCGACATCCTGCTCCAGGACCGGGAGGTGGCCTGCCTGCCGGCGAATCCCGATCACCCCGGTGGTTCGCCGATGCTGCTGGTCCGCAGCACCAAACTGGTGTGGCCGCTCCAGGTGATCTTCGAGGACTACTGGCTGCGCGCCGTCCCGCTGGAGCACACGGTCTCCTCCGGCTCCGGCGCGTCGGTCTTCACCCCGCAGGAGCGGGTGGTGATCCGGCTGATGGCCACCGGCCTGAGCGACGACCAGATCGCCCGCAAGATGGGCGTGCACCGCCGCACCGTGCAGCGGGCGGTGGCGAAGCTGATGGACCGGCTGCACGCCGGCAGCCGCTTCGAGGCGGGTCTGAAGCTCGGGCAGGACAAGGAGTTGGCACGAGTGCTGCCGCCGAGCCGGAGCGGGGTCGGCGTTCCCGTGGGCTGAGCCGACTGTCCTGCGCGGCTGCGCCGGCGTTCCCGTGGGCTGAGCCGACTGTCCTGGGCGGCTGCGCCGGTTGTCCTGGCCGACCGCGTCTTGACCGCTCGTTCCCGCGCGGCGGACGCGCGGGAACGAGCGACGCGGGAGGCCGTTGGGCCGGTCGACCCCCCGTCACGTCCGCCGAGGGCTCCCCCCCCTGGCAACCGGGCGAGCAGACCGGTTGTGCCCTCGGCGACGCCCGGCCGCAGCAATACGGGGAAGCCACGGCCGGCGGCGCCCAAGGCGCCTGGGCGACTTCGGGAGGCGGGGAGTCACGCCGCGAAGTGCCGTGGTGAATTGATATCCGAACAAGCCGTGCGATGCCTAGCCGCGTTTCGTCGACTACGCCTGGGACGCACGTCTCCAACCCGTCACGACCTGGGATTTCGTCCTTCGACGGGTACGCTTGTCCAAAAAGCGACACGTACCAATATGGACACCAGAACCCGCGTCGGTGATGACGATGCGGCGGCGGGGGCTCCGGTGGAGACTTGGCGGCGAAGGGAACCACCAAGCGCTCTCCCGCTGTCCCTCATCGTCGGAGAGCGCGGTGGCGCGCGATCGTGGGGGAGACGAAGCGGATGGAAGAGTCAGCGGACAAGGCTGCGGAGACAGCGGTGGACAAGGCCGTGAAGACAGTCGGAGAACCGGAGTCTCGAATTCCGGATGGGGCGCCTGACGGGTCCGGCGACGCCGGGTCCGACGGTTCCACCGCGGGGAGTTCCGGCTCCGGGGAACCCGACCCAGGGGGTTCCGGCTCCGGGGATCGCGGTGCGGCGGGCCCCGATTCGGAGAACCCGGGCGCGGAGAACCCGGGCGCGGAGAACCCGGGCGGGCAAGGTCCCGGCCCGGAGGACCCCGGGTCCGGCCCCAACTGGTGGCGGCGGCACCCGCGCTGGACCGGTGGGGTGGCGGTGGCGGCCGTGGTGGCCGGGGCGTTCACCGGCGGATGGTTCGCCGCGCCGCCGGACCACACCTACACACCGCAGGTGTCGGCCTCGGAGCCGGTCACGGTGACCGCCACACCGACCCATGACGGACGCGTGCCCTCCTGGCCGACGCTCGGCAACCGGCCGAACGACCGGGACCCGGGGCACGCGGCCATGGAGATCATGCTCTCCAACGGCTTCGGCCCGCACTCCTGGGTCAACTACCCCAACTACAAGCCCGATTCCCAGACCCCAGTCTTCTACGACGACCACCACCCGAGCGGCGAGATCATGTTCTCCGGCACGGTGCCGCACCTGCCCCACGTGACCCTGGTGTCGACCAGCGGCGAACTGCTGCAGTACGAGAGCGGCCCCGGAGCGGGGTCGGAGAAGATCGTCTACCGCGCGCCCGTACCCTGGGACGACACCCCCATGTTCAGCCCACCGCTCGCGCTCAACTGGGACCGCCGGTCGGGCGGGCCCTTCCCGCTGGCCATACCTCCGTGGCTGACCCACGTCCAGGTCGAGGGCTTCGACGGCAAGGACGTCGGCTGGCGGCCGCTGAAGGTCACCGACGGACTCAGCGCCCCCGTCCCCCAGTTCACCTACAAGTCGACCGCCTTCGGAGACCATCACATCGTCGACGCGCACAGCGACTGCGGGGTCGGGGCGCTGATCCAGGCCGACGACACCTCGTTGGGCGCGCCCCGCAAGGTCACCTTCGTCTACGACCCGGGCTGGCCGTACGCGGTCAGCGTCAAGTACGCGCCGTCGAACGCCGACCTGCCCGGACTCGGCCGGTCGGCGCCGTTCGACCAGCCGTACATCCGCCGGATGGCCGGCGCCCTGCTGTGCGGGACGTCCGGCATGGACGAGGATGATCCGCCCGCCTCGGAGGTCAGGTGGACCCAGGAATGGCATGGCACCACCGTCCCCGACGGTGAGGTGGCGGTGGTCCAGCAGGAGGTCTCCTATCCCTCCGGCGGCAACTACAGCGGGGCCTCCCGCGGTGGACTGCTGGAGGTCGGCATCGACAAGGCGTCGGTCTACACCGACCTCGGCTCGAACTACGACAATTCCGTCTACTACGCCCCCGTGTCCTCCGCAGGCTGCATCACCGGCGCGGACGGGCTGATGGTGTTCGGCCCCACGACCGCCACCACCGTCACCCTGGTCGACCCGCTGACCGGGCGGCACTGGTCCGGACACGGCCACGTGCTCAAGGTGCCCAAGGGCCAACTGCCCAAGAAGGGGACCCCCTTGACCGCCACCGCGGTCACACCCGGCAAGAACGGCAGCACCGACACCGGAAACTGCACAGCGCCGTAACACCCCGCCGGGCCGGCCGGGCGCCCCGCCCGGGCCTGCGTATGCCTTGACGGTTATATTCCAGATGAGGCATATTAGGTCTCATGGACACCGCGGTGTGGGGCGCGCTCGCCGACGAGAACCGGCGGGCGATACTCGGCCGGCTGCTGACCGGCCCGCAGCCGGTCGGCGAACTGGCCGAGCGGTGCGGGTTGAGCCAGCCCAGCATGTCCAAGCACCTGCGGGTGCTGCGCGAGGCCGGGCTGGTCCGCGTGCAGGTCGACGCCCAACGCCGGGTGTACGCCCTGGAGCCCGCGCCGATGGCCGAGTTGGACGCGTGGCTGGCGCCGTACCGGCGGCTGTGGAACCGGAGCCTCGACGCGCTCGGCCGCCGTCTGGACGAGGCCCGCGCCGGCTCCGCGGAGCCGGCCGGTCCCGTACCGCCGCCCCCGCCGGCTCGACCGGCTCGACCGGCACCGCCGACGCAACCGAGAGGCAGGAAGCAGCCATGACCGTCATCGACCCCGGCAGCTACCTCGAACTGGACGGCGGACGGCCCGCGGTCCGCTTCGAGCGGGTCTACGCCCACCCGATCGACCGGGTGTGGGCGCTGGTGAGCGAACCCGCCGAACTGGCGCACTGGTTCCCGTTCCCCGAGATCACCGTCGATCTGGCGGTGGGCGGCGA
The DNA here is from genome assembly GCF_056859195.1 of Streptomyces sp. NH27. Classification (NCBI taxonomy): domain Bacteria; kingdom Bacillati; phylum Actinomycetota; class Actinomycetes; order Kitasatosporales; family Streptomycetaceae; genus Streptomyces; species Streptomyces sp. NH27. The sequence goes on along the minus strand of NZ_JACEGK010000228.1, from coordinate 1,930 downwards.
GATCACCTTCGCCGGCGACCCCAACATGCCGGACATGGTGCTGACCGGAGAGGTCACGGCGGTGGACCCGCCGCACCTGTTCGCCTTCACCTGGGGCGGCGACGAGTTGAGGTTCGAACTGACCCGGCTGGACGGCGCCCGCACCCGCCTCACCCTCACCGACCTCCTGGAGAGTCCGGAGACGGCGGCGCGCAACGCGGCCGGCTGGGACCTGTGCCTGGCCGCCCTCGACGCCCGCGCGGCCGACGCAACGGCCGGTGCGGCGGCCGACGAAGGAGCCGGTGCAGCGGCGACGCGACAAGCCGCACAACGGCCCACGGAGCCGCGGCCCAGCGGTCCGCCGCCCGCCTGGCAACGGCGCTACGACGCCTATGTGGCGGCCGGCCTGCCCAACGGCGCCCCGATCCCGGGCGGTTCCTGACCCGCCGCGGGGACGTACGTCGCCGGGTGGCAGTACGGCAGCGGGTCGATCGCGCGATCGGTGCAGAACCGTACGATCAGGTCGCCGAGTTCGTCGCTGCGCTCCACCGGCAGGAGATGGTCGGCCTCCTTGACGGTGGTGAACCAGGCACCCTCCAGGCAGCGCGCGGCGGCCAGGCCCATGGCGGGCGGCGTCAGCGTGTCGTGCTCACCGGTCAGCACGAGCGCGGGCACGCGGGGCACCGGCCGAGGCACGTACCAGTCGTGGGACATCAGGCGGTGGTTGTGCTCCACGTCCATCCGTACCTCCTCGGCGCTGCGCCCGGCGAACTGCCGGTACAGCAACCGGGACACGGCGGCGTACCGCTGCACGGTCCCGGTGCCGGGCGGGGACATGAAGCGGTCCACCAACTCGCGGGCGATGTCGTCGCTGCGTCCCTCGGCGAGCATCTTCATCCAGCGCGGCACGCGGTCGGTGTAGTCCTGCGGCAGGTCCCTGGTCATGCCGACGAGCATCAGCCGCCGTACCCGCTCGGGGTGGCGCTGGGCGAAGCGCAGGCCGATCGCGCCGCCGAAGCAGGCGCCCAGCAGGTTCGCCCGGGGGACGCCGAGGTCGTCGAGGGTGCCGAGCACCGCGTCGGCGAGGAAGTCGATGCCGTGCCGGGCGGGCAGGAAGGCGGCGCCGCCGTATCCGGGCAGGTCCACGGTGATCACATGGCCCAGCGGGCGCAGCGCGCGCTCGTGCCGGGTCCAGGACAGCCGGTCCTGGGACGAGCCGCCGAGGATCAGGAACGGCTCGGTGCCCGGGTCCTCGCACCAGGCGACCCGGGAGACGAAACGGAAGCCGTCGGCGCTGAGTTCGCGTTCCTCGACCCCGCCGCGGCCGGCGGACCCGGGTCGTTCGCGGCCGGAGAGCTCCGGCCCCGGTCGCCCGAACCCCGGTTGTCCAGGGCCCGGTTGTCCAGGGCCCGATTGCCCGGGACCCGATTGGCCGGGCAGCGCGGCCCGCGTGGTAGTAGTAGTCATACCGGGACACTCCTGGTTTTTCGGTCAGGGCGAACTGCATCCCTATCACGGCCGGGCGCGGTCGGCGGCACCCCGAAGCGGAGCGCCGTCGGCGTACGCCAGTGCCAGCCGTACGCGGTGGGCACCGGCCTTCCTCAGTGCCAGCGGTACTCGCCGACCGCACCGCCGGTGACCGTGACCGTGCCGTGCGGGGTGTCGGCGTTCCTCCAGACGGTGTACTCGCCGGCCTCCAGCGGCGCGATGACCAGGCAGTGCAGGGTCCGATCCGGCAGGTGGCGGGGGCGCACCGCGGCATGGGTGCGCCGGGCGGGCTCCGCGACCGGGCTGACCTCGATCTCCAGGCCGTCGTGCTCGGGGCCGGTGTGGATGATCACGGCGCCGGTCCGCTCGCCGATGTCCAGGACGACGCTGCCCTCCAGCGAGGGCGCGGTGGTGTGGTGGTGGTCGTGCATGGTGGGACTCCCTCGGGGCCGGCCGCACCCGA
>NZ_JACEGK010000227.1:0-12004 GCF_056859195.1 Streptomyces sp. NH27 | reverse complement strand
GCCACGGCGTGCGGGAACGGCGGGAGTCACGGGAGCGGCAGCGGGGGCGGTGGCACGCACCGCGCGTCCGGTACGGCGGGCGTGGCCGGCACCTCGGCAGCGTCCGGTACAGCCGGCGGGGACGGCACCCGGCCGGGCCGCATGCTCGATCAACGGCAGTTGGAGCAGGCGGCGGTGAGCCGGGCCGAACTGCCGGGATGGACGACCGCTACGCGCTACGGTCGCGGCCCCGACGGGGTCGAGGTCACGCCCGTGATCATGGACGTCACCCGGCTGCCCCAGGTGTCCCCGGCCGCGTGCGAACCGCTCGGTGCCATCGCTATGGGGCCGCAGAGCCCCACCCGTCAGCACCACGCCGACTTCCAGGAGTACCTCACCGAGACGCACGGCGACACCATGCTCCTGGACGCGCTGCTCGCCTACCAACCGGCAGACGCCCGGGGGGTGATGACCGATCTGCGCGCATCCCTCAAAGCCTGCACCTCCTTCCGCGACGGTGACGGGCTCCGGTACTCCCACCCCGAGCCCCGGTCCGCGCCTTCCGTCGGTGACGACGCCATGGCGTTCGGCCTGACCGAGACCGCGCCGAGCGTGGACGCCGGCGGCAACCCCGACGGCGGCACCCCCGGTATGGCGCCCTTGAGTTACGTGGTCGTCCGCAGCGGAGCCACCATCGCGGTCTTCTCACTCCAGGGTGATCCCGGTGACCACCCGGTGATCCCCACCGGGGTCGTCAGCGCGCAGATCGCCAAGCTGGCGAAGGTCGGCTGAGCCGCCGGCCGTTGCCGGAACGGAGTCGGTGTTCCAAGCCGGTATCTGGAGTCGGAGTTCGGAGTCGGTGTTCGGAGTCGGAGTTCGCGGCCGGGCCCGGCCGCCTGGCGCTCCGGTCGTCGCCCGACGCACGCCGCGGTGGTCAACGCGCTTGCGACCGTAGGCCGTTCCCCTGACGTGCGAGCAGGTCGCGCAGCGGTTCGTTCCGGTGCGCGGTTTTGGCCGAATCGGCATCCTCGGGACGGCCGGACGGGCATGCTACTGGCATGAAGGCGAACGGTGACGCTCAGGAGGAAGTGACCGGACAGGAGTGGCCACGGCCGGCCGCGCCACCGTCGCCGGTCGCGGCCGGGCTGGCCGCACCCGCGGACGTGGAGACCTGGAAGGCGCGCAAGGCGTACCCGTCGACGTTGTTCGCCGGCGGTCCGGTCTTCGGGATCGCCCGCGAACGGGCCGCGGGTGGCTGGAAGCTGCGCCCGGGTTTCGCCGGCCTCGCGCCGCAGGACGCCCGTGACGCGCTGGGTGCGTACTTCCGGGAGCGCGCCGAGAGGTGTACCGCCGAGGGTGACGAGGCCGGCCGCGCGCAGTACACCGAGGCGGCCGAGCGGCTCGACTGGGAGCGCCTCGACGAGCTGACCGTGGCCGGTGAGCGCTACCGAGTGGTCCGGGCCGAGCGCTTCATCCGGATGGGCCCCGACGGTCCGGAGCCGCCGCGCGCCACCGACCCCGACCGTACGGACCCCGCGCAGCCGCCCCTCGACCCCGCGGCGGACCTGACCATCGCGTCCGGCAGCGAGGCCACGCTGTCGCCGGGCGTGTTGCGGATCGAACTCCTCACCGCCCTGCGGAAGAACGGCACGGTGCCCCGCGACGTGCGCGAGGACTCGCGTGCCGCCGCGCGCACCCACCCGGGCGGGGTGCTGCTCCCGGCGACCTTCATGGCCGCCGAACGCGAAGGGGGCCGCTGGCGGCCGCAGTCCACCGGCACCGCCGCCACCCCGCGCGACGCCCGCGACGGACTGGCCGTGCAGCTGCGCGTGATGGTGCCGTGGCAGCGCGAACTCACCGACGAGGAGCACGAACTCCACAAGCGGGCCGCCGACCACCTCGACACCGAGCAGTGCGACGAACTCGACGTCACCGGGCGGCACTTCCGCGTCATCCGGGTCGAGCGCCTGATCCGGATCGGCCCGGACGGTCCCGAGGGTCCGCGCCCCTCCGACGCCGACCCCGTCCCGCCGGCCATGGTCCATGAGCGCCAACTGCGCGAGCAGAGACCGGTCCAGGACGAGGAGGACGGCGAGGCGGAGGAGAGCACGCAGAAGTTCATGGCCCTCCTCGACGAGGAGCGGCGGCGCCGCGAGCACCTGCGCGAACGCCGCTGAACGCCTCGAAAGCCCCGCGCTGTTGGCGCCCACATGCCCCAACGCGCCCTTCGCGGGAGCCGGTTGTACGATGCCGGCGTGGTGCGGCGTCCCCGCGTGCCCTGCGTCCCCCGAGCCCCCGTCCCCGGCGCCCGGTCAGGCCGTCTGCCGCGGCACCCGCTCCGTCCCGCCCGGGTGCGCCGCCGCGTGCCAGCGGTGGTGTGTCGCGTACGAACTCCACGGCCGCCACCGGGCCGCTCCCGCCGCGTCCGGCTCCAGCAGCACATCGGGGTCGCCCAGGGCCCGCATCCGTATGTAGCCCGCCGTCCACGGGCCCACGCCCGGCAGCGCCAGCAGGGTCCGCTCCGCCTCGTCGCGGTCCGCCCCCGGGTCCAGCCGCACCGCGCCCGACACCAGCGCCCCGCATATCGCACGCACCGCGGCCCGCCGCTCGTCCGGTACGTCCACCGCGGCCAGGTCCGCGTCCACCAGTTCCGCCGGGCGCGGGAAGAGCAGGGTGAGGCCGCCGCTCGGTGCGGCGAGCGACTGCCCGTAGGCCGCGGCCAGTTGATCGGCGGCAAGCCGGGCGTGCGAGGCGCTCAGCCCCTCGGCCAGCACCGCGCGCACCGCCAGCTCCTCGGGGTCCGCCGCCCCCGGCGAGCGCACGCCCGGGCGTTGCGCCACCAGCGGGGCCAACTCCGCTTCCCCGGAGAGCCGTTCGGTCACGGCGTACGGGTCCGCGTCCAGATCGAACAGCCGCCGCAGCCGCTGCGTCGCCGTCGTCAGGTCCCGCAGGTCCTCCAGGTGCAGCCGGCACGCCAACCACCGCCCCGCGCCGGCCCGTTCGGACACCTCGGCGACGCCCGCGCCGTGCGGCAGCCGCAGGGTCCTGCGGTAGGTGCGTGCGCGGGTACGGGCGCGCCCGTGCGGGCCGGTGCCCGCGCCGGTGCTTGTGCCGTCCACGACCTCCTCCACCCCGGCGACCGTCCGCGCCGCCAGGTAGTCGAAGACCTGCCCGCTGTCGTACGCGCCCCGGTACGCCAGCCGCAGTGGTACTCCCGCCGCGCCGTCGGGCCCCAACTCGCCGTTCCGGCCGGCGCCGTCGACCCGGGCCGACCGCAACTGGGTCGGCGTGGCGGCGTAGATCTCCCGCATCGTCCCGTTGAACTGCCGCACGCTGGCGAAGCCCGCGGCGAACGCGATGTCCGCCGCCCGCAGGGACGTTGTCTGGAGCAGCACCCGTGCGGTGTGGCCGCGTTGCGCCCTGGCCAGTGCGATCGGGCCCGCGCCGAGTTCCGCGTTGAGCTGGCGCTGCACCTGGCGTGCGCTGTAGCCCAGCCGCGCGGCCAGCCCCGCGACGCCCTCCCGGTCCACGATGCCGTCGCCGATCAGCCGTACGGCCCGGCCGACCACGTCCGCGCGCGCGTTCCAGTCCGCCGAGCCCGGGACCGCGTCCGGGCGGCACCGCCGGCAGGCCCGGAAGCCCGCGGACTGGGCGGCCGCGGCCGTCGCGAAGAACGAGACGTTCTCCCGTTTCGGGGTGACCGCGGGGCAACTCGGGCGGCAGTAGATGCCGGTTGTGGACACCGCGAAGAAGAAGAGGCCGTCGAACCGTGCGTCTCGGCTTCGGACCGCCTCGTAGTTGCCCTCTTCCGTTGCCATGGTCACCATTGTCGCCTGCCGGCCGCTTTCCGGCTGGCGTATTTCGGACACGGTGGCCCCCCGTGGGGAGGGCGCCCTGATCCGCCGGGCTGCCTTGTCCTGCCGGCTCGGGGACCGCTCAGGGGCGTGGAGAGCCGGGTGGGTCGGGTTCCCACGGGACTACCCTTGCCGCTGTCGGACCACAACTTCACCCGGGGGGACGGCCGTGGCCGCTCATGAGCAGACAGCCTGTGCGCCGGACCTGGACGAGTTGAGTCGGCGGGCCGTCGCGGCCGGCGTCCCGGACCGCGACGAGGGTCTGGTCGTCTGCGAGAACCTGGTGCGGATCTACCGGACCGAGGGCGTCGAGGTCCAGGCACTCCAGGGCCTCGACCTGGCCGTGTCCGAGGGCGAGATGATCGCGGTGATCGGGGCGTCCGGCTCCGGCAAGTCCACCCTGCTGGGCATACTCTCCGGCCAGGACGTGCCCACCGCGGGCTCCGCCGAGGTCGCCGGACACGACCTGCTGGCGATGAAGCGCCGCGCCCGGCTGGACTACCGGCGCTCCACCGTCGGCTTCGTCTGGCAGCAGACCGCCCGCAACCTGCTGCCGTACCTCTCGGCGGCCGAGAACGTGATGCTTCCGATGACCTACGTCGGGGTGAAGCGCTCCCGGCGCCGGGAGCGCGCCGAGGAACTGCTCGACCTGCTCGGCGTCGGCCACTGCCGGGATCGCACCCCCGACGCCCTCTCCGGTGGCGAGCAGCAGCGGGTCGCCATCGCCGTCGCCAACGCCAACGAGCCCCGGGTGCTGTTCGCCGACGAACCCACCGGTGAACTCGACACCGCCACCAGCGACGAGATCTTCGCAGCGCTGCGCCGGGCCAACGAGGAGTTGGGTGTGACCGTGATCGTGGTCACCCACGACACCCTGGTGTCCGAGCAGGTCCAGCGCACCGTGCGGATCCGCAACGGCCGCACCTCGACGGAGGTGCTGCGACGGGTCGCCACCGACGAGGACGGCGTCGAGGCCCTCACCTCCGAGGAGTACGCGGTACTGGACCGCAACGGGCGGCTCCAGATACCGAGCGAGTTCACCGAGCGCCTGCACATGCGCAAGCGGGTCAGGCTCGCCCTGGAGTCCGATCACGTCGGCGTCTGGCCCGACGCCGCCGCGCGTGAGGCGAGGACGCGTGAGGCGACGACACGTCAGGCGAGATCCGACGCCGCGGACGGTGGGACCGACGGCGTACCGCGGCCGTCAGCCGAGGCGTAGTACGGCGCCCAGGCGACGCTTGCGGGCGAGGACGGTCTCGGTGGCCGCGGCGGCGAGGATCAGCAGGACCACGCCGCCGACGAGGGCGATGGTCAGCGCGTAGTCGATCCGCAGCGCCGGTTGCGCGGGGCCGCCGGTGAACTGACGCAGGTTCAGCGTCGGTGCCATGAGCCGGGGTTCGAGCAGGCCGACCAGGGCGCCGCCCACGGCCGCGGCCGCCGCGAGCGGGAGCATCTGCAGAAAGTGCACCGCCCCGGCTTCCTTGCCGCCCAGCCCGAGCGTCCGCAGGAACGACGTGGTGCGGCTGCGTTCGTACGAGGTGAGGATCAGTTCCAGGGCCACGGCGAGCAGGCCGAACAGGGCGGCGAGGGCCGAAGCGGCGGTGTAGACGGTCTCCAGGCCGCGGGTCAGGCCGTCGTCGCGCAGGGCGCTCAGCGTTCGGGCGCGGGTGCGGACCTGCGCCAGCGGTCCGAGCGCTTTGGCCGCCGCCGACCGCAGCGCGGCCGTGGAGGTACCGGGCCCGTCGCCCTGGAGGAGCAGCACGGTGCTGCCCGAGGACTGCTGCGGCATGAGGTGGTCGGCGGCGGCAGTGGTGATCAGCATCGGTGTGCCCGGGGCGAGCTGCGCCGTGATCGGCCCCAGCAGGGGGTCCCGCAGGTCCGCGGGGTCGAGGGTGCCGGCGGGGTCCAGGGCCAGGTGCACGGGAGGGTGACCGTGGTTCTCGATGGTGGAGGTGAAGCCGCCGGTGCGCTCGCGCGCCCGCAGGGCGGGCGACACGACGGACGGCAGCGGGACGCCGGTACCGGGTCCGGTTCCGGTGCGCGGCGGGGCGGTCAGTGCGGACAGCAGGGTGCGGGCCAGCGGCGAGCGCGGGGCGACGGCCACCAGTTGCCGGGGCTGCACCGTGATCACCGCGACCGCCGAGATCTCCGCGCCGTCGGCCCGCCCCACCAGATCGAGCGCGTACAGATGTTGGAGGGCCGTACGTATCCCGGTCGTGCCGGTCAGCGCGCCTGGTGCGGGTGTTGTGTTCCCGGTGGCGGTCGCGCAGGCGTCGGCGCCGGTACTCCAGGCCGCGCCCGCCGTCAGGCCGTCGCCGATCGTGCGCTGTACGAGCCCGCCGAACACGGCCGTGCCCAGCGTCAGGACCAGCACGAACAGGGCCAGCCCGGTCGCCGGGGCGTCATGGGCGGCCCGGGCCACCGCGACGAAGCTCACGGTTCCCCTGCCACGGCGGGCCCGCCGCAGCAGCAGCCGCAGTGCGAGCGGGTAGATCCGCAGCAGGACCAGCACCGTGGCCAGGGCCAGCAGTACCGGCACCGCACCCAGTATCCAGTCGGGTCCTTGCGAGCGAAGCGTGGCCACCCCCGCAACTGCCGCGAGCAGCACCGTGATCTCCATGACCACGCGCCGGCCGCCGGCAACGGGCCGGCGGGCGCGACGTCGTCGGCTCGGCCCGGGCGGCTCGCGGACCGCGAGCCAGGTCAGCAGTGACACCGTCAGCGCCACGGTCGCGGTGAGCACGGCAGCCGGGACCGGCTGCGGAGCCCCGGAGGCCCCGGCGGGAGCGAGAGCGCGGCCGACCGCCCAGCCGAGCAGCGCGGCGATCACCACCACCGGCCACGCCACGGCGCTGCGCAGCAGGACCAGCCGCGCCGTGGACGCGCCCCGCGCGCGCTGCAACCGCAGATGCGCCCTTCTACGGCGCAGCAGCAGCCGCACGGCGACCGCCGTCGTGGCCAACGCGACCGCAGCCAGCGAGTCGACGGCGAACGCGGCGAGCCCGCCGGCCTGGTGCTCCTGCGCGGTGAAGGTGCCGACGAGCGGCGTCAGGGCGTCGGTGACCGTGAGGGGACCGGTGCGCTGGCTGCCGACCATGCAGCTCTCGCCGCCGGTGAACTCGTCGACTCCCCGGCACAGCGCCCGGTCCAGATCCGCGCCGTAGCGGGACAGCGGTCCGCTCAGCGCGCGGGCCCGGTCGAGCGCCGCCTGACGCAGGTCGGCCCGCATCTGCCAGGTCACGGACGGGCCGGGCACCCCGGCGGCCGCCAGCCAGTCGGCGGCGTCGGTGCCGACCAGGCCGCGTACGGCAAGCACCGTGCCGGTGGTGTTCTGCGCCGGGTAGCTCGACGGCTGCGCCAGCGTGGGCCGGCTGCTCCAGAAGTCGTCGGCACCGGCCGTCGCCCGGAAGACCCCGCTCACCAGCAGCACCGCACGGGGGGATTGCTGCCGGGCGGGCACCCTCGCGAACTCGACGTCGAGCCGGCTGCCGACCCGAACTCCCAGTGCCTGCGCGGTGGCCTGCGACAGTCCGATCTGCGGCGCCGTGCCGATCGGCGTGTGGTCGGCCGGCGCGTGGCCGCTGACGTAGCGCAGATGGGCCTGCACGCTCGGGAAGTGGCTGAGCGTCAGCTTGGTGCTGCTGACCGTCGGTCCGGGCGGGCTCGGCGCGGTGAGAGCTGCCTCGTTGTAGTCGTAACTGCCGCTGCCGGCGAAGCTGAGGTATCGCGCCGCCGAGCCGCGCAGCCGGTGGGACAGCGCGCGGCCGTCGCCGAGCAGGGAGGCCATGTTCACGGTCGGCGGACCGGAGTTGAAGACCTCCGGCACGGTGCTCAACGTGATCAGCGGAGCGCCGGCCTGCGCGGCGGCGATCCGTTGCCGCAGCGCCCGGTCCTCCTGGTGCCCCGCGAGCGAGGGGGCCCACGCGCACACTGCCGCCAGCACCAGGACCAGTACCGCCAAGCAGGCGAGCAGCGGCAGATCGCCCCGCGCCTCCCTGCGGATCAGGCGCAGCGTCATCGCCGCGCCCGTCCCCGGGGATCGCCGCACCGACGTCCGCCCCGTCCAACCTTGTCCGGCGACACGCCTCAACGGTCTTCCCCCGCCCGCAACACCCGTACCAGGTCCACCCTGGCCAGCAGACGGGCCAGCGCCAGCACGACCGCACTGATGGCGAGCGCGGTCACCACCGCGGTCAGCGCCACGGTGCGCCAGGGCATGACCAGCGGCAGCGGCGGATAGGGGGCCTGCCCGCTGTCGTCCACGGTGACCAGCGGCAGCACCGCCGACGCCAGCGCCATGCCCAGCAACGCTCCCGGGACCACCGCGAACAGCGCCAGACTCACCTGCTCCGCACCCAGCAGCGCGGCCAGCCGCCTGGAACCGGCGCCGATCGCCCGCAGCAGGGCGAACTCCTTGCGGCGCTGCCGGGCGGAGATCACCGCATGGACGGTGAAGGCGATGACCGCGAAACAGGGGGCCAGATCGCGGACCAGCTCCAGCACCCGGCGCAGCCCGCTGCGGAACGGGTCGGCCGCCAGCGCCGCGGCGGTGCGCGCCGTGGTGGTCACCCGGCCCAGCGCGGGCTGTGCCTGCGCGGCGGCGGCCGTCCGCGCGCTGTCGGTGCTGCTGATCCACCAGAACGCGGGGTCCGACTGGGGGGCGCCGGCGAGCGTCAGCGCGGCGGCGAGTCGGCGTTGGTCGGCGATCAGATGCCCCTGCCCGTGTCCCAGTCCCGGCAGCGAGTCGACCCGCCCCACGATCCTGGCGGGCACCGGGTTGCCGTCGCCCAGGTCCAGCGTGGTGGTGCTGCCCACGGCGAGGTGACCGTCGTGCAGTGCCTGTGCGTCGGCGCGCACGGGAAGCGGCGCCGGTCCGCCGGCGGCGCCGGCCAGCAGTCTCACCTCGCCGTCCGGCTGGGTTCTGTCGTCGATGCCGGAGCCGTCGGTGCCGGCGGTCGCCCGCGGGGCCCGGTAGCGGTACTGATCGTGGTCCGGAGCACGCCGGGGCCGCCGGCGTGCATCGAGCACACCCCAGGGGCGCCGTAGATGTACGCGCCGGACATGTTCCCTCGGCAGGCACCCGCAGTGGCGTCGGCGGCGTCTTCGGTGCCGTCGGTCCACACCTGCCCGGCGGGCAGGGGAGCGGCCCAGACGTCCGCGGTGCCGCGCGAGCCGACCCGGATCAGGTCCAGGTCCAGGCGCGCGGGCCGCACCCCCGGCTGCGGCAGGACGTTCATGGCGGTCACCGTCAGCGGGTACGCGCGCGGTCGGCCGCCGCCGAGCGCGACGTCCAGGGGGATGGCGATCGTGTGCCTGGCTCCGTCGGCGGCGGGCAGGGCGGCGGACACGGTGCTGTCCAGTCCGGCCGCGTCCTGCACGACCAGTTCCAGGTGCGGTGCCGCGGTGCTGCCGTCGCTGCTCAGTTGCTCGTCCAGCAGCAGCGTGACCGGGCGCCCCGGGAGGGTGATCCCGTAGGCGGCCGGTGAGGGTGTGCGGGGTGCGGGACCGGCGATGGTGCCGTCCAGTTCCTCGCCGGCTCCGCCGGGCAGGTTCACCGTCGCCTGGGTCACCGGGGCCACGGCCGTCACCGCCGGCAGCGAGCGATAGGCGGCGCCCAACACCTCGGCGGGGTAGTCGTTCTGTTGGGACGGATCGATCCTGACGTCCGCGCCGACCGTGAACGCGGCCTGCTCGGACGCGAGACCGCCCAGGCAGGCCAGCGCCGTGGTGGCGAAGGCGCTCACCGACACGGCCAGACACATCAGTGCCACCGGGCCGGCGTTGCGTGCGGCCCGCCGGCTCAACTGCCATCCGGCCAGGGCCGGGACCAGCCCCCGGCCGCGGTGCCCGAACGCGTCCAGCAGTCTGGAGGTCAGTGGCAGGAGCCGCAGCAGCAGGAGCGCGGCGGCCCCGCTCGCCAAGGCCGGGACCAGGACCATCACCGGATCCACGGACACACCGCCGAGCCCGCCGGCGATCAGCGAGCGGTGCCGCCGCAGCTCCAGGAACCCCAGGATTGCGACGGCCGGCAGCGCCAGATCGGCGCCCCACCGCTGTGCTGCGGCGGCCCGCGCGCCTCGGCCCGCCCGTAACCGCATCGTCGGCAGCACGGGCAGCAGCACCGCCCCGGCGTGCACCAGCAGGGTCAGACCCACCGCCGCCCAGGCGTCGGCGCCTCGGCCGCCGGGGTGCAGCAGCCCGGCCAGGTACGGTGCGGCGACCGCGGCCGGGACACCGGTGACCGCCCACTCGGCCGCCGCGCCGCGCAGCAACCGCGCGGTGCCCGCGCCCCGGGCCTGTTGCAGGGCCAACTCACCGCGCCGGCGCACGGTCATCTGACGGGCGGCCAGCACCAGGGTGGCGAGCGCGAGGACCGCCAGCATCACGCTCGGCAGGTACAGCGCGGACCGGGCCGCCACGATCGGTACCGCCAGGGCGTCGATCGCGTCCGCAAGACCCGAGGACACCGCCAGGTCGTCCAACGACGGCTGCTGCCCGTGGAACACCGACACGTCGCTCTGGCTGCCGGTGAAGCTGCGCACCCGATCGTGCAGCCTCGCCAGGTGACCCGCGTCGAGGCGGGAGAAGTCCGGCTGCACGCTCCAGTGGGCCGTCAAGTGCCCGTTCAGGACGGCACTTCCGTTCAGAGCCGCGGCCGAGACCACCAGCAGTTGCTGGCTGCTGGTCTCGCCCTCGGTCAGGTCGCCGGCCATCGCGGGCCAGAACCCGACGGCTCCGGCCGCACGGAAGACGCCGGTGATCCGCAACGTCATGCTGCGGTCGGCGGCGTCGTGCAACTGCACGCTGGAGCCGGGTCGGAGCCCCAGGCGCTCGGCCAGCGGCTGGGGCACAGCGGCGTCGACCGGGGCCGTCGAACCCGTGGAAACGCGGACCTCGGGCAGCGCGGTGAACGCGCCGGCCGGGGCGTCCGCCGTGCCGGCCGGCCAACTTCCGGCGACCAACTGCCCGAACCTGCCCGGGTCCTGCACCGCGACCGGGTGCAGCCCGCTGCCGCCGGGCCCGCGCGGCCGCCCCGCGACCCCGTCGACACCCCGCACCGACACCGCCGAAGTGCCCAGCAATCCCACGTACGTTCGCTGCGGCACGTCCGCGAAGACCCTTGCGGCGGCGGCCCGGACACTCCGATCGGCGGCCGCCATCCCCCCGGCCCGGAACGAGGCGTTGACCGACACCTGCGCGTCGAGGTCGGCGGCCAACCTGCGGTCCGCCTCTGACCGGACCGAACGCCCCGCCAGCGCCACGAGAGTTGCCAGCGCCGTCGCGCACAGCAGCACGGTCACCGCGACGGCGGCCAGCACCAACCCGTGTTGCGTCGAGCGTCTCGCTGCCGCGGGAAGACGCCGCGGTGAAGGCAGCAGGGTCGTGCCGACCACATGAACTCCCGCCCGCGGCCTCGAACATGTGACGTAACGGTGCGTCGCAGTCCTACCAGCCATCCCCATGCGACGCAACGTGGGCGCTCCTCGGCGCGCCCCTGCCCCTCGGCTGCCCCGTCCTGCCGGTTCGGGGATCACCGGCCACCGCCCGGCTTAAGGCGGCAGGGGATCGTGCCGCCAACGGCGTGCCGCGGGGGCGCGGGGAACTGCGCGGGAACCCACCACCGGCGGGTGGTCCCGGAGCCGACAGATCGGGGCGGCCGGGTGTGGGTCAGGGGCGCCGCCTGACCGTGCGGGGGCCCGTCACGTCGGCGCCCACGACGGCAACGCGGGCGCGGAGGCCGCGGTCGGCGGTGACCACGAGACAGCGGCGGGACCCGGCCTCGCCCGCGCGAGCGTGCGACGCGACCTCGGCGATGAGGTCGTCACCGCTGCCGGGAGCGGAGCGGACCGTCACGCCGGGGACGGAGTCGACCCCGCGGGCCGCGCCCTCGACGACGAGGACCACGTCCAGGGGCACGCCGACCGCCCAGGGCGGCGCGGGGCCGTCGGCGGGACGCCCGGCGGTCGCGTACGGCGCGAGGGCGTCACGCAGGCGCTCGGCGGCGGCGTGCCGGTCGCGCCACCTACCGTCCGGCACGGAGCCGACGACGTTCGGACCGTCGACGACGAGCAGTGGTCGTTCGGTCACGCCCCCCACCCTTGCACCCGCGCCTCACCGCAGCGGGGGCGCGGCCGGCTCGGGCCGGGGCGTCGGCGGGAACGGGTCCGGCG
>NZ_JACEGK010000226.1:0-12043 GCF_056859195.1 Streptomyces sp. NH27 | reverse complement strand
CTCCACCGCCGTCAGCGAGTCGATGCCGAGTTCGCGGAAGAGCCGGGTGGCCGAGATCTCGCCGGCGTCGGCGTGGCCGAGCACCGCGGCGAGCTGTCGCAGCACCAGGTCCTGTACCAGCGCCGTACGGTCACCGGCGGCGGCTGCCAGGAGCCGGTCGCGGAAGCCGGCGCCGGTCTCCGCCGGGGTGGCCGCCGGCTCGCCGGCAGCGGGTAGCACGGCCTTGCGGTAGCCGGGCAGGCCGAGGAACAGCCGGGTCGGCCGCACTCCCACCGAGCCGGCGTCGAAGCGGTCGAAGTCCACGTCCGCGATGACCAGATGACCGCTGTCGCAGGCGACCGCCCGCTCCAGCGCGCGCACCGCCCGCCGCGGGTCCATCGACTCCATCGCGAACCGGTGCAGCCGGTTGGCGATCACCTCGCCGCCCTCCAGCCCGCTGCCGCCCGCCCAGTGCCCCCAGCCGACGGACAGCGCGGGCAGGCCGAGCGCCCGGCGGTGCAGCGCGAGCGCGTCGAGGTAGGCGTTGCCGGGGGCGTAGCCGCCCTGTCCCGCGTCCGCCGTGACGCCCGCGAACGACGAGAACAGCACGAACGCGTCCAACGGAAGGTCCCGGGTCAGCTCGTCGAGATGGCGTGCCGCCCGTGCCTTCACCCGCAACGACCGCTGGAGCTGATCGGCCGTCAGGGACATCAGCAACGCGTCGTCCACGGCCGCCGCCGTGTGCACCACGGCGGTCAGCGGATACTCCTCCGGCACCTGCGCCAGCAGCTCCGCCAGCGCCGTACGGTCGCCGAGATCGCAGGCCGCGACGGTCACCCGGGAGCCGAGCGCGGCGAGTTCCGCCGCCAGTTCGCTCGCGCCCGGCGCGTCCGGGCCCCGCCGGCCGGTCAGCAGCAGGTGGGGCGCCCCGAGGGCGGCCAACTGCCGTACCACGTGCCCGCCGAGCGCGCCCGTGCCGCCGGTGACCAGAACCGTTCCGGTGGGCTGCCAGCTCTGCGACCGGTCTTCGACGGGTGCGGACACCAGCCGCCGGGTCAGCGCCGCCGAGGCCCGGACCGCCACCTCGTCCTCGCCGGTGACCCCGGAGACCACGGCCGCCAGCCGGGTCAGCGCGCGCGGCGCCAGGTCCCGGGGCAGGTCGATCACCCCGCCCCACCGCTCGGGATGCTCCTGACGGGCGGTCGCCGCGAGCCCCCACACCATGGCCTGCTCCGGCGCGGGCACCGTATCCGCCGGCTCCGCGCCGACCGCACCTTGGGTGAGCACCCATAGCGGGGCCGGCCAGTCCACGTCGCCGAGCGCCTGGACGACGGCCAGCGTGGCCGCAAGTGCCCGCGGTACGGCGTCGTGGTCGGGGTGCGTGCCGTCGAGCAGCCCGGTCAGCGCCAGCACACCGGCCGGGACCTCGATCCCCTCCAGCGCCTTGGTCACGGCGGCCCGGTCGGCCTCGGCCGGCAGCGCGAGCCGCGTCACCCGCGCCCCGTGCGCGCGAAGCGCCGCCTCGACCGGCGCGGCCACCGACCCGGCCACCGACCCGGCCGCCGGGTCGTCCGGTACGAGGAGCAGCCAGCCGTCGTTGAGCGTGGGCCGCGCGGCGGTGGCGACCGGCTCCCACACCACCCGGTGCCGCCAGCGGTCGAGCGCCGCGTCCTCCCGTGCCGTCTCCCGCCAGCCGGCGAGCGCCGGCAGCACGTCCCGCAACGACGCCATCTGGCCGTTCACGAGCGGGAGTTCGTCCAGCAGCGCATCGACGTCGCCGCTCTCGACCGCGTCCCAGAAGCGCCGTCCGGCCGGGTCGTCGGTCACGGCGGGTGCGGGCGCGGCGGCGGGAGAGACGAAGTAGGCCGACTGGCGCGGCGCGTCCAGCCAGTACCGCTGCCGCTGGAAGGCGTAGGTCGGCAGGTCGACGAAGGCCGGCGGGGTCTGCGCGTACACCGCCCGCGGCCAGTCCACGGGCACTCCGGCGACGTATGCCGCGCCCAGGGAGAGCGCGAGCCGGTGCGGACCGCCCTCGTCCCGGCGCAGCGTGCCCAGCGCGGACGCCGGCGTGCCCGCGTCCTCGATGGTCTCCTGAAGACCCGTCAGCAGCACCGGATGGGGACTCGCCTCCAGGAACACCCGGTGTCCGCGGCCCAGCAACTCCCTTACGGCCGCGTCGAAACGGACCGGCTCGCGCATGTTGCGGTACCAGTAGCCGGCGTCCATACCTGAGCCGTCGAGCACCTCGCCGGTGACCGTGGAGACGACCGGGATCTGGCCCGACCTCGGTGCGACGGGGGCCAGTTCGGCCAGCACGCGCTCGCGCACCAGCTCCACCTGGGCCGAGTGCCCGGCGGCGGTCGCGCCCTTCACCCGGCGGGCCCGGACGCCGGCCGACTCGGTGTCCGCCAGGAACTCCTCCACCGCGGCCGCCTCGCCCGACACCACCACCGACTCCGGCCCGTTGACCGCGGCGACGCTCAGCCGGCCGCCCCAGCGCTCCAACCGGGCGGCGACCCACTCCTGCGACCGGGCCACCGACGCCATCGCGCCGAGCCCGGACAACTCCTCCTGCATGGTCCGGCTGCGCAGGCAGATGATCCGTGCCGCGTCCGGCAGCGACAGCGCGCCCGCGACGCAGGCCGCGGCCACCTCGCCCTGCGAGTGCCCGACGACCGCCGCCGGCACCACCCCGGCCGCCTGCCAGGTGCGGGCCAGGGCCACCATCACCGCGAACAGCAGCGGTTGGACCACGTCGAGCCGTTGCGGCGAGGGCGCGCCCGGACGGTCGTGCAGCACGTCGAGGACCGACCAGTCCACGAACTCGCCGAGCGCCGCGTCACATTCGGCGAGCGAGCGGGCGAACACCGGTGAGGTGTCGAGGAGTTCGACCGCCATTCCGGGCCACTGCGAGCCCTGGCCCGGGAAGACCAGCACCGGGCCGGCGCCCGGCGCGGCCGCACCCGTGACCAGCTGGGCGTGCGCCTCCCCGTCGGCCAGCGCCGCGAGCGCGGCCAACGCCTCGTCCCGGCCGCCCGCGACGACGGCCGCCCGGTGCTCCAGTTCTGTCACCCGCGAGGTCGCCAGCGCCCGCCCCAGCGCGGCGAGTTCGAGCTCCGGCCGGGCGACGAGGGAGTCGACCAGCCGCCGGGCCTGATCGCGCAGCCCGGCCGCGGTCGCCGCGGAGAGGGGCAGGACGGCGGGGGCGCCGGCGAGGACCGCGGGGGCGCCGGCGAGGACCGCGGGGGCGAGCGAGCCTTGCGGGCCCGGTTCCTGTGCCGCCCCGGGCACGTGTTCTTCTTCCCGCGCCGCCGCGGGCGCGTGCTCCTCCAGGATGACGTGCGCGTTCGTCCCGCTGATCCCGAACGCCGACACGGCCGCCCGCCGGGCCCGTTCCACCTGCGGCCACTCGCGTCGCTCGGTGAGCAGTTCCAGCCCGCCGGAGGACCAGTCCAGGTGCGAAGAGGGGGCGGACACGTGCAGGGTGCGGGGCAGGACGCCGTGGTGGAGGGCGTGCACCATCTTCATCACGCCGGCGATGCCCGCCGCGGCCTGCGTGTGGCCGATGTTGGACTTCAACGATCCGAGGTACAGCGGCCGTTCGGCCGGCCGGCCCTGCCCGTAGGTGGCCAGCAGCGCGGTCGCTTCGATGGGGTCGCCGAGCGGGGTGCCGGTGCCGTGCCCCTCGACGGCGTCCACGTCGGCCGGGGTCAGCCCGGCGTCGGCGAGGGCCTGCCGGATCACCCGCTGCTGGGACCGGCCGTTGGGCGCGCTCAGGCCGTTGGAGGCGCCGTCCTGGTTGACGGCCGAGCCGCGGATCACGGCGAGCACCGGGTGCCCGTTGCGCAGCGCGTCCGAGAGCCGTTCGACGACCAGCGTGCCGATGCCCTCGGAGAAGGCCGAGCCGTCCGCGTCGTCGGAGTACGAGCGGCAGCGCCCGGTCCGGCCGAGCACCTGCTGTCGGCTGAACTCCACGAAGCCGCCCGGCGTGGACATCACCGCCGCACCGCCTGCCACCGCGAGGTCGCATTCCCCGCCGCGCAGCGCCCGCACCGCGAGATGCAGGGCGACCAGGCCGGCCGAGCAGGCCGTGTCGAGCGTGAGGGTGGGGCCTTCGAGGCCGAAGACGTACGCGACCCGGCCGGACAGCACGCTGGCGGTATGCCCGAGCAACAGGTGGTGGGCGACCCCTTCGGGGGCGTCCGTCACCCCGCCCGCGTAGTCCTGCTCACCCGCGCCGACGAAGACGCCCGTGCTGCTGCCGCGCAGCGAGGTCGGCGCGATCCCGGCCCGTTCGAACGCCTCCCAGGTCGTCTCCAACAGCAACCGCTGGTGCGGGTCCATGGCCAGCGCCTCACGCGGCGAGATCCCGAACAGGCCCGGTTCGAATCCGGCGATGTCGTCCAGGAAGCCGCCCTCGCGCGAGTACGACGTCCCCGACGCGGCCGGGTCCGGGTCGTACACGGCGGCCAGGTCCCAGCCGCGGTCGGCGGGGAAGTCCGCGATGGCGTCCCGCTCTTCGGCGACCAGCCGCCACAGGTCCTCGGGGCTGACCACGCCGCCGGGATAGCGGCAGGCCATGCCGATGACGGCCACCGGTTCGTCCGCCGCCGCGGCGGCTGATGGCGCGGCGGTGGGCGGCGCGGCGGCCGGCGTGGATTCCCGCTCCGCGCCCGCCAGTCGGTCGCGGATCGAGGCGGCCAGGTCACGCGGGGTGGGGTGGTCGAAGACGACGGTGGCGGGCAGGGCGAGCCCGGTCGCCGCGGTGATCCGGTCGCGCACCTCCACGGCGGTCAGCGAGTCCAGGCCCAGGTTCTTGAAGGTCTGCGTGACATCGAGGTCGTGTGCCGCGTCGTGCCCGAGGGCGGCCGCCACCTCGTCCCGCACCAGGGCCAGGACCGTCCGTTCCTGTTCGGGGGGCGGCAGCGCGCCCACGCGGCGCGCGAACTCGCCGCCGGCCGCCGCCTCGCCCGTTGGGGCGGCTTCGGTATCGCCGTGCCCCGCCGACAGGGCGAACAGCGGGCCGGGCCGCACAGCGGCGAACATCGCGGTCAGCCGCTCCCAGTCCACATCGGCGACGACCTGGCAGGGCCGACCCGAATCCAGCACCTGCTGAAGCGCGGCCAGCGCGTCCGCCGGGGCCAGCGGGCGCAGCCCGCTGCGCCGTAGCAGGCCGGCCACCTCGTCGTCCGCCGCCATGCCCGCGCCTCGCCACGGTCCCCACGCGACGGATGTCGCGGGCAGCCCGTCGGCCCGCCGCCGCTGGGCGAGGGCATCCAGCACCGCGTTGCCGGCGGCGTACGCGGCCTGCCCGGTGCTGCCCCACACGCCCGCGATCGACGAGAACAGCACGAAGGCGTCCAGCTCCAGGCCGGCCTCCCGGGTCAACTCGTCGAGATGGCGCGCCCCGTCGGCCTTGCCCGCGAGAGCCGCGGACCACTCCTCGGCCGACAACTCGGCCACCGGGCACGCCTCGAAGGCACCGGCCGCGTGGAATACGGAGGTGGGCCGGTGGCGGGCGATCAGGTCGGCGAGCGCCGCGCGGTCGGCGGTGTCGCATGCCTCCACCGACACCTCGGCGCCACGCTCGCGCAGGTCGGCGGCCAGATCGGCCGCACCCGGAGCGGCCTCGCCCCGGCGACCGGTGAGGACGAGACGCCGGGCGCCGTTGTCCGCGAGCCACCGGGCCACGTGGGCGCCGAGCGCCCCGGTCCCGCCGGTGACGAGGACGGTTCCACCGGCGCGCCACGGCCGGCCGGGGGCCGTATTCGCAACGGCCGTATTGGCAACGGCGGTACCTGCGCCGGCCGTATTCGTACCCGTACCCGTACCTGTACCCGTACCCGTACCCGCGCCGGCCGCGTCCGCAACGGCGGTTCCCGCACTGGCTGTTCCCGCACCGGCCGCACCCGCACCCGCACCAGCCGTACCCGGATCAGTCGTACCGCCGGTGGCCGGTACGACGCGGCGTACCCGGACCCGTCCGTCGCGCAGCGCGATCTGGTCCTCCCGGCCGGGGCGGACGGCTGCGGCGAGTACGGCGCACAGCGCGTCCAGATCGCGGTCGCCGTAGCCGCCCACGTCCGCCAAACCACCCCAGACGGAGGGGAGTTCGAGCGAGACGACCTGGCCGAGCCCCCACACCGCGGCCTGCGCCACCGCCCGTACCGGGTCCTGCGATCCGGTGGAGACGGCACCCTCGGTGAGGAACCACAGCGGGGCGTCCGGGCCGGCGCTGCGGGCTGCCGCCAGCGCGAACAGCCCGGGGTCCGGCGCGAGGGCGGCCGCGACCACTACACCGGCGACGTCACCCGCGATGTCGCCGGCCCCGTCACCGTCGCCGGGCAGGCCCACCACGGTCTCGGCTCCGGCCCGCTCCAGCGCGGAGCGAAGAGCCGTCACCCGCGCGTCCGCCGGATCGACGCCGGCCGGCAGGCCCACCCGCCAACGCCCGTGCAACCGAGCCCCGTTGACGGTCGTCGGCACCCATGTCACCTGGTGGGCGAAGTGTCGTAGCCGGTCCGCGCGGTCCCGGGTGTTCAGCAGCGCGTCCAGCGTCCGCGTCTGCTCCGCGGTGAGGTCCAGCTCTCCCACGAGCGTCCCGAACGTGTCGAGGGCGGTGGTCCGGGCGGGCGCGGCGAGCCAGAAGCGGCGGTGCCGGAAGGGGTAGCCGGGCAGTTCGACGGTCCGGGCGCCGGTGTTCTCGAACGCCCTGGCCCAGTCCAGCCGCAGGCCCGACAGGTGCAGGGCCGACAGCGCCTCCACGAAGGTCGCCGTCTCGGACCGGTCGGCGCGCAGCGCCGCGACGACCGTGGGTGCGGCGTCCGTGGGCGAGACGTCCGCGGGCAGGCTGTCGCGGACGGCCCCGGTGAGCACACCGGCGGGCCCCAGTTCCAGGTACGCCGTCGCGCCCGCCGCGTGCAGCGCGCGGACGCCGTCGGCGAAGCGGACCGGCTCGCGTACGTGCCGTACCCAGTAGGAGGGTGAGCACAGTTCGTCCGGGCCGGCCGGTGCGCCGGTCAGATCGGACACGACGGGCAACGCCGGCGGGTGGAAGGAGACGCCGGCCAGGACGTCCGCGAAGGCGGCCGACATCGCGTCCATGTGCGCGGAGTGGAAGGCGTGGCCGACCCGCAGCCGCCGTACCCGCCGCCCCTGTGCCCGGAACCGCGCCGCCACTTCCTCGACGGCCTCGCGGTCACCGGAGATCACCACGGCGGACGGCCCGTTGACCGCGGCCACGCCCACCCGGTCGCCGTACCCGGCGAGTTCGCGCCGGGTCTCCTCCTCGGTGGCCTCCACGGCGGCCATCGCCCCGTCCGCCGTCACCGCCCGCATCAGCCGTCCGCGCGCGGCCACCAGCGCACAGGCGTCGGCGAGGGACCACACCCCGGCGACGCAGGCCGCCGCGAACCCGCCGATGGAATGCCCGATCAGCAGGCCGGGCCGCCCACCCCAGTGCTCAAGCAGCCGGTACAGCGCCACCTCGACGGCGAAGATCGCGGGCTGTGCGTGGTCGGTGCGGTCCAGCAGGTCCGAGTCCGTGCCGAACACGACGTCCCGCAGCGGCTGTTCGAGATGCGGAGCGAAGTGCGCGCACACCTCGTCGAAGGCCGCGGCGAACACCGGCTGGGCCTCGTACAGTTCACGGCCCATGCCGAGGCGCTGGCTGCCCTGGCCGCTGAAGACGACCGCGAGCAGGGCGTCCTCCCGGGCCCGGCCCGTCAAGGTCCCGGCGGTGGAGCGCCCTTCGGCCACCGCCCGCAGCCGCTCGACCGCCTGCTCCCGCCCGCCCGCGACGACCGCGGCGCGCATTCGCAGCGCGCTGCGGGTGGTCGTCAACGACCAGGCCACGTCCACGAGTTCCGCACCCGCGGCGACGGTCGCCGCGATCCGCGCGGCCTGCGCGCGCAGCGCCTCCTCGTCGGCCGCCGACAGCAGCAACGGGACGACGGCGGGGTCCGGGCCGCGCTCGGGCGGGGCGGCGGGCGGCGGTGCCTGCTCAAGGATGACGTGCGCGTTCGTCCCGCTGATCCCGAAGGACGACACGGCCGCCCGCCGCGGCCGGTCCGTCGCGGGCCAGGTCCGGGTACGGGCGAGCAACTCCACCGCGCCGGACGCCCAGTCCACGTGCGAGGAGGGCTCGTCCGCGTGCAGGCTGCGCGGAAGCACGCCCTCGTCCAGCGCCATGATCATCTTGATGATGCCGGCGACACCGGCGGCGGCCTGGGTGTGGCCGAGGTTGGACTTCACCGAGCCGAGATAGAGCGGCCGTTCGGCGGGCCGGTCCCGGCCGTACGTCTCCAGCAGGGCACCGGCTTCGATCGGGTCGCCCAGGACGGTGCCGGTGCCGTGGCCCTCGACGGCGTCCACGTCGGCCGGCGCGAGCCCGGCGTCGGCGAGCGCCTGGTGGATGACGCGCTGCTGGGCGGTACCGCTGGGCGCGGTCAGGCCGTTGGAGGCGCCGTCCTGGTTGACGGCCGAGCCGCGTACCACCGCGAGGATCCGGTGGTTGTTACGGCGGGCGTCCGACAGCCGCTCCACCAGCAGCATGCCCACACCCTCGGACCAGCCGGTGCCGTCGGCCCCCTCGGCGAACGACTTGCAGCGGCCGTCGCGCGCCAGCCCGCCCTGCCGGGAGAACTCCACGAACGTGTCCGGCGCGACCATCACCGTCACCCCGCCGGCCAGCGCCAGATCGCACTCCCCGCGCCGCAGCGACTGCGCGGCCAGGTGCAGCGCCACCAGCGACGACGAGCACGCGGTGTCCACCGTCAGCGCGGGTCCCTCAAGCCCCAGCGCGTAGGCGATCCGGCCCGAGGCGACGCTGCCGGCGCCGCCCGTCAGCAGATACCCCTCCACGCCCTCCGGCACCTCGACCGAGCCGCTGCCGTAGTCGTGGTACATCAGCCCGGCGAACACACCGCCGCGCGAGCCGTGCACGGCCTCCGCCGGGATGCCCGCGTTCTCCAGGGCCTCCCAGGACACCTCCAGCAGCAGCCGTTGTTGCGGGTCCATGGCCAGCGCCTCGCGCGGCGAGATCCCGAACAGCGCCGGGTCGAAGCCGGCGGCGTCGTCCAGAAACCCGCCGTGCCGGGTGGCACTCGAGCCGCGCGCGCCGGTCGCCGGGTCGAGCAGCGCGGCCAGATCCCAGCCGCGGTCGACGGGGAACTCGCCCACCGCGTCCCGCTCCTGGAGCACCAGGCGCCACAGATCGGCGGGTCCGTTCACCCCGCCCGGATAGCGGCAGGCCATGCCGACGATCGCCACCGGTTCGCCGTCAACGCGCGGCACGGCGTGCTCCGCAGCCGCGGGCATGGCGGCCGCGCCGGTCAGCCGCCCGCCCAGGAACCGGGCCAGCGCGCGAGGTGTCGGATGGTCGAAGACCACCGTGGACGGCAGGGCGAGACCGGTGACCGTCGCCAGCCGGTTGCGCACCTCCACCGCCATCAGCGAGTCCAGGCCCAGTTCCCGGAACTCGCCGGCCACGTCCAGCCCGTCGCCGCTCGCATGCCCCAGGACCAACGCCGTCTCGTCACGCACCAGCCCCAGCAGCAGCCGCTCCCGCTCGTCGGCCGACAGCCCGGCCAGCCGTTCCGCCAACCCGGACCGGGAGGCCGCCGCCGGCGTCGCCTGTGCGGCCGTCCGCCGTACGGCACGCGGCGCGAGCCGCGACAACAGCGCGGGTACGGGCCGCCCGGCCCGCGCCAACGCCTCCGCGTCGATCCGGGCCGGCACCAGAGCGGCCGGGCCACCGTCCCGCACCGTCGCGGCGAGGGCGGCGTCCAGCAGGGCCAGCCCCTCCTGAGCCGGCAGCGGCAGCAGCCCGGCGCGCCGCATCCGGGCCAGGTCCCGCCCGTCCAGATGCCCGGTCATCCCGGACGGCTGCTCCCACAGCCCCCACGCCAACGACAGCGCGGGCAGGCCCAGTTGACCGCGGTGGACGGCCAGGGCGTCAAGGAACGCGTTGGCCGCCGCGTAGTTGGCCTGCCCCGGGTTGCCGAGGACACCCGCCACCGACGAGAACAGCACGAAGGCCGACAGGTCCAGCCCGGCCGTCAGCTCGTGCAGGTGCCAGGCGGCCAGGGCCTTCGGCCGCAACACCGCATCCACGGCCTCGCCGCTCAGCCCCTCGACGGTCGCGTCCGCCAGGACGCCCGCCATGTGCACCACGGCCCCCAGCGGATGCCCCGATCCCTGGATCTCCGCCACGATGCGGGCCAGTGCGTCCCGGTCCCCGACGTCACAGGCCCGTACATCGACGACGGCGCCCGACTCCGCCAACGTCCCGACCAGTTCGGCCGCACCGGCCGCGCCCGCTCCCGAGCGGCTGAGCAGCAGCAGCCGCCGCACCCCGTGCACGGTGACGAGGTGCCGCGCCACGAGCGCGCCCAGGCTTCCCGTGCCACCGGTCATCAGGACCGTACGGTCGCCGTCGAAGACGGGCGGCACCGAACTTTCGGCGGGTGCCGCAGCCGCTTCGGTGGGCGGCGCGGAGCCCTCCGCGAGCGGATAGCGGACGAGGCGCGGCACGTACAACGTCCCGTCGCGCAACGCGAGTTGGGACTCCGCGCCGACCAAGCCCGGCGCAAACCCCGTGTCCGTGTCCGCGTCTGCGTCCGCGTCGGTGCCGGTGCCGGTGCCGGTGCCGGTGTCGGTGCCGGTGTCGACGAGGACGAAGCGGCCCGGATGCTCGCTCTGCGCCGACCGCACCAGACCCCATACGGCGGCCGCCGCCGGGTCGGTGATCCGGTCGTCGTCGCCCACCGAGACCGCGCCCCGGGTCCGGACCACCAACCTGTGGTTCCGCAGCCCCGGTTCGGTCACGAAGCGGCGGACGACCTCCAGCGCGGACCGGACCAACTCGCCGACCTCCACAGGGGAGGGGCCGGCAAGGTCCAGCAACACGGCCGGAAGTACGTTGAGTTGAAGTCCGCCGGGTCGAGGTCCGCCGGGCGGCTGCGGGGCGGGTACGGCGTCGGGCCCGGAAATCCCGAGCGACTCGCGGAGCCCGTCGAGTTCGTCGGGCCCGGAGATCCTGGCCGCCCACTCGCCCGGCCCGGACCCGTCCGCCGCATCGGTCGGCCCGGCCTCCTCCCACCGCACCGCCAGCAGCGCCTCGGACCGCGGGGCCGCGCGCAGCGCCTCCACGGCGACCGGCAACAGCGCCAGCGACGCCACGGACACCACAGGCGCACCGTCGCCGTCCACGGCCGTAAGCCGTACGGACTCCGGCCCCGTACGACGCACCACTACCCGTAGCGCCCGCGCACCCGAGGCGTACACCCGCACGCCCGACCATGCGAACGGCAGCCGGACCCCGGGAACCTGGGGCAACAGCCCGCTCGCCGCCACGGTGTGAAGGGCGGCGTCGAGGAGTGCCGGATGCAGCAGGAACCCGTCGGACGCACCCGCCTCCGCCGGCAGTTCGACCTCCGCGAACACCTCGTCCCCGCGGCGCCAGAGGGCCCGCACACCCTGGAAGGCGGGGCCGTAGTCGTACCCCTGGGCGGCCAGGTCGTCGTAGAGCGCGCCCGTCGGCAGGGGAAGGGCACCGGACGGTGGCCAGGCGGCGAGATCAGCCGGCGGGTCGCCGGCACCGTCCGGGGTGCCCTCGGCCAGCAGACCCTCGGCGTGGAGCGTCCACGCGGTCTCCGCGCGGGCCGATCCCGGCCGGGAGTGCACGGTCACCGGACGGCGCCCGGACCCGTCCGGCTCGCCCACCGCGACCTGCACGGTCATTGGGCCGGTGAGCGCCAGCGGCGCCCGCACCGTCAACTCCTCGACCGAGCCGCACCCCACCTCGTCGCCGACCTTCATCGCCATCTCCACGAAGGCGGTACCCGGCAGCAACACCGTCCCGGCGACCGCGTGGTCGGCACACCACTCGGGAGCCCCCGCGCCCAGCACGCCCGTCAGCACCACGCCCGCACCCGCCAGCGGCACGGCCGCGCTCAGCAACGGGTGGTCGCGCACGTCGATTCCGGGTGGAGCGGTGGGGGTTTGGTGTGATTGCAGCCAGTAGCGTTGGTGTTGGAAGGGGTAGGTGGGGAGGGGTGTGTGG